>DXZF01000400.1 GCA_019415425.1 Bacillota bacterium
CACGCGTCGGGGTAGACCTCCAGCAGCGCAATCTTGGCCTCGGCCAGCTTGAGCTGGCTGTCCATCTCCGCCAGCACCTGCGTCCGCTGCACGTCGATGGCGTCGGCCTCCACGCGCTGGTAGTGCACGCACACGCCCGCATCGCAGGACAGCCCGCACGCGGCCAGCGCCGCCTCTTCCTGTGCCACCCCCGGCACCACGCGCGTGCGGATTCCCCGCTGCTGCGCCAGCGCGAGTGCCTTCTGCGCCGCCGTCTGGCCCTTGATCCCATGGCCGGCGACGGCAAAAACGGTGCGCGCCTGCGCTGCGCTCTGGCACACGCGCTGTGCGATCGCGTCGTTCATCTCGTCAAAATCCGCGGCCTGCTCGTACAGCGCGTCCAACGGTTCCGCCTGTACGCCCCAGGCCTGCAGCACGGGATACATGGGATGCCGCTGCGTCTGGCAGAACACCTTCTGCGCGCTTTGCAGCGCCTCCCTGGCCCCCATCGTCACATACGACTGCGGCCCCGGCCCCAGCCCCACTACGATCAATTCCATCTATTTCCACCATCCAATCCGATGCATCCAATACTCCAGCTTGATTCCGCCCGGCAAGAGGCGGCACTCCTCGCGGCCGATGACGCCAAAGCGCAGCACGCACAGGGCATACACCGCGATGCCGACGAGCGTGGCCACCAGCACGCCGCCGCCCACCGACCACACGCTGCGCACCAGCGCGTACACGCCGTAGACCGCGCCGCTCATCACGGCCGTGGCCAGCGCCGGGCGCACCAGCGTGCGCCGCCACTGCACCTTCATGCCGATGATGCCGTAGCACTTGCGCAGATTGGCCAGCGCCGCAAAGGCAAAGCAGCACGCCGTCCCAATCCCGGCGCCCACGACGTTCACCCCGGGGATGCGCAGGCAGATGTAGCTGACCACTACCTTGATCACCGCGCCCTTGCACAGGTTTTTGACGGGAATGTCCGGAAAGCCGATTCCCTGCAAAATGCCGGTGGCCGTCTGTACGACGATCAGGAACAGCAGCCCGATGCTCATCGAGCGCACCAGCCCCGTGGCCGCAAGCAGGTTGTCGGCCTCGGCCAGCGAGGCGGGAAACAGCGTCTGCAGCAGCGGCGGGCCCAAAAGCCACAGCCCCGCCGCGCACGGCAGCGCCAACAAAAGCGCGAGCTTGACGCCCACCGCCGCGTTCTGCTCCACCTCGCGCGGGCGGCGCAGCACTGCGCTGGCGGAAATGGCCGGCACCAGGCTCATCTGCAGTGCGCTGGCCACCGCCATGGGCACGTACACCACCGGCGATACCATGCCCGTGAGCAGGCCAAAACGCGTCTGCGCGATCTGCTGTGAAAAGCCGATGGATTTGAGCACGTTGATGACCATCACGTTGTCCAGCAGCGTGATCAGCGGCAGCACGCTGGCGCCGACGGTGATGGGCAACGCCAGCCGCCACAGCTCCTGCCGCACGGCGCGTCGCGGCGCATAGCGGTGCACGCGCGGGCTCTGGCGAATCAGCGCGCGCAGCTGCGGGCGCTCCCGGCGATAGCGCACGGCCATGTAGATCAGCGCGCACACCTCGCTTGCGGGGATGCCGATCAGCGCGCCCACCGCGGCCCACATGCTGCCCTTTTGGATCCAGAGCACCGCCAGCGTATAGCCCACGGCAAACTTGACGATCTCCTCCACCAACTGCGAGATGGCGGTGGGCTGCATGCACTGCAGGCCCTGAAAGTATCCGCGATACGCCGAGACCAGCGCAATCAGCAGCAGCGACGGCGCAATGGCCAACACCGGCATGCGGCCGCCCGGGATGCCCTGTACGGCCGCGATGGGCCCCGCCAGCGCCGCGACCGCCACCGTGGCCACGCACCCCACCGCAAGCAGCAGCCCAAAGGCCACGCGGAAAAAATAGTGCGCGTTGCGGTAATCGCCCTGCGCCACGCACTCCGACACCCGCTTGGAGATGGCCGTGGGCAATCCCGCCGTGGCGATCACGGTCAACAGCGAGTAGATCGGGTACGCAATCTGGTAATACGCCATGCCCTCGGCCGAAATGGTGGAAGCCAACAGGATGCGGTAGACAGACCCCAGCGCGCTGCACAGCAGGCCCACGCCGCCGAGCAGTGCCGCGCCCATGGTAAACGGGCTGTGCTTGGACATCCCTTCGCCCCCCTCTTGCTCATGCCTGAAATGTATTTATTATACCAGCCGAGCCCCTTGTCCACAAGTTGGCGCGTACGCGGCCGCGCGGCGCGGCCCGTATCAGCCGCCTATTGCGCCGCATCGCGGCCGCGTTGGGAGCGCGCGCTTCCCTGCCGGCCGTTTGCAGCGCATCAAAAAAACGACCCTCGCTTTGCGGAATCGTTTTTCTGCATGCCGGCGTCTGCCGCCCATTTATGATTGCTCCATCTGCCGGCCCAGAAAGCCGGCCGCCACCTGCGCGCTCTTGCGCTCCGCCTCGGACAGCTGCACGTCCTTTTCCCGGCTGAGCACCACCACAGCGCCCGTGCTCTCCCCCTCGCTGATGATGGGGACCACGACCTGTGCGGTATACGCCTGGGCATTGTCGCCCTGCACCACGCTCACCGGGGCGTTCTCGCCACCCGCTTTGGCCACAAGCGGCGTGCGCTGTTGCATCTGCTGCTCCATCTGCTCCGAGATGGACTTGTCCGCCCACTCCTTTTTGCCGGGGCCGGCCACCGCCACGACGTTGTCCCGATCGCAGATCAGCCACAGATGCCCCAGCGTCTTGTACAGCGCCTCCGCGTACTCCTGCGCAAAATCGCCCAGTTCGCCGATGGGCGAGTACTTTTTCAAGATGACCTCACCGTCGCGGTCGGTAAAGATTTCCAGCGGATCTCCCTGCCGTATCTTGAGCGTACGCCGAATCTCCTTGGGAATGACCACGCGACCCAATTCGTCAATCCTGCGTACAATGCCCGTTGCTTTCATGCACCATTCACTCTCCCATGGCCGGGTGTGTTTTCCCAAGCCTTCCTATTTGTGGCTATTTTGTGTCAGCGCATGGGAATTATGCATGCCGTTTTACCTTGTAAACCGAATGACGCAGCTGCTGCGCGGCATGGGGATGTACAGCGTATCGCCGCGCGCCTGCACAAAGCGCGAGACGTGCGCGCGCACCTGCGGCAGCAGCTGCTGTGGCGCGTGCATCTGCCAGAGCACAAACCGCGCGGCGTCGTCCAGATCGCGCACCGGCTGCCCGAAGTCGTGCGTGCGCTTCTCGCATCGCACCTCCCGGGCGCCCGCGGCCTCCAAAAGCGCGGCGGACGCACAGCCGTTCCTGCAACTGGCCCGCGGCGAAGGCACGTGCAGCAAGCGGGCCAGCGCCTGGTGAAAGGTGGGCTGCACCTCGGGGTGGTTGCACACCAGCAGCCCCTGGCGCGCCGTCTTTTCCACCAGCAGGCGCGCGCCTTCCAGCGTGCGCGCCGCATCCGCAACGTACAGCGCCACGCTCACATCGCACACGGGCAGACGGGCATCCGGAAACGGCGCGCGCCAGATCTGCACGTTGTGCGCGCCTTGCGCCGCACAGTTGTGCGACAGGTACCGCACCGCCTGTGGATCGTCCTCCACCGCAACGACGCGCGCGCAGCGCGGCGCCAGGTACAGCGCGGCCGCGCCGATGCCGCTGCCGATGTCCAAAACCGTATCGCCCGGACGCACCAGTTGCGAGAGCACGTCGCCGAACGGCACGTGCGGGTAATCCAGATACGCACAGGCCGCCTGGTAAAATGCCAGACCCTCCTGCGTCCAAAACGCCTTCTTTGCCTGCACCGGCGCACCTCCTCACCGCATTTGCTCCATCCTACCACATCCGCGCGCCCGCGAAAAGCGCGCCCCGCCCGGCGGGAATCCGGGCCGGGGGCTTGGGCATACTGTTGCTGTCCGGCCCGGGCAAGGCCGCGCGGCGGGGCGATACAGATTCGGGACAGGAGGCGTGCACAAGTGGGCATGAACGAACGGGAGCGGTTTGGCTCACGCATCGCATTCATCCTCATCTCCGCGGGCTGCGCCATCGGGCTTGGCAACGTCTGGCGCTTTCCGTACGTCGTAGGCGCCTACGGCGGCGGGGCCTTCCTGCTGATCTATCTGCTGTTCCTGGCGCTTTTGGGCGTGCCGATTCTGACGATGGAGCTGTCGGTGGGCCGCGCCAGCCGGCGCAGCGTGGCCAGCTCCTTTCGCGCCCTGCAGCCGCCCGGCACGAAATGGCACTGGTTCGGCCCGTTGGGCGTGGCCGGCAACTACCTGCTGATGATGTTCTACACCACGGTGTCGGCGTGGACGCTCCTGTATCTGTTCAAGTCCGTGCGCGGCGACTTCGCCGACCTTTCCGCCCAGGCGATCAACGCGCAGTTTCCCGACATGCTCGCCAGGCCGTGGCTGCTCATGGGCACGGTGACGGTGGTGGTGCTGTTGGGCTTTGGCATCTGCTCGCTGGGCCTTCGGCGGGGCGTGGAGCGGGTGACCAAAGTCATGATGTCGCTGTTGCTGGTATTGATGGCGGCGCTGGCCGTGTATGCCGTGACGCTGGACGGGGCGGGCGCGGGCCTGCGCTACTATCTGGTGCCGGATTTTTCGCGCATGCTGGAAAAGGG
>DXZF01000401.1 GCA_019415425.1 Bacillota bacterium
GCTGCCCCAGTACACCGCCTCGTCGTCCAGCTTGGCCTCCATGGGCCAGATGCGGTCGTTGAGCCAGCGATGCAGCGGCAGATCGTCCGCCGCGCCGCGAAATACCGTCATGGCGCTGTGCGTGTGCGCGTTGACCAGGCCGGGCAGAATGATGCGGCCCATGACGTCGATCACTTCGGCATCTTCGGGCACCTCGGGCGCCTGTTCGGCGTAGCCGGCATAGGCAATGCGCCCATCCTGCACCAGGATCACGGCGTTTTGCAGTGGCAGCGCCTCGTAATCGCCCATCAAGATGCGTGCGTTTTGAAAATAGTACGACATTGGCTATGCCTTCCTTCCCAGATATTCGGCCTGTTCGCGCGTCAGCGTATCGATGGCCATGCCGGTGGCATCCACTTTCATGTGCGCCACCTGCTGATCGATTGCCTCGGGCACGGCGTACACCCGTCTTTCCAGCTGCTTTCCCTCTTTGGCCAGATACGCCAGGCTCAGCGCCTGCACGGCAAAGCTCATATCCATGATTTCCACCGGATGCCCGTCTCCCGCGGCGATGTTGACCAGGCGCCCCTGCGCCAGCAGGTTGAGCGTGCGCCCATCCGGCAGCTGGTAGGCCGTGACGTTGGGCCGACGCTCGTACACGCGCTGTGCCAGCGCCGTCAGATCGTCCTTGTTGATTTCCACGTCAAAATGGCCGGCGTTGCACAGCAGCACGCCGTCCTTCATCTTCAAAAGGTGCCGTTTGACAATGACGTCCTTGCAGCCGGTCGCGGTGATGAACACGTCGCCCCGCGGGGCCGCATCGTCCATCTGCATCACTTCAAAGCCATCCAGCATCGCCTCCAGCGCGCGCACGGGGTTGACCTCTGTGACGATGACGCGCGCGCCCAGGCCCTTGGCCCGCATGGCGATGCCGCGCGAGCACCACCCATAGCCCGCGATGACGAACTGCTTGCCCGCTACGACCAGGTTGGTATTGCGCATCAGCGCATCCATTGTGGATTGGCCGGTCCCGTAACGGTTGTCGAACAGGTGTTTGCATTCGGCGTCGTTGACGGCGATCATCGGGAACGGGAGCGTGCCCTTTTGGTCCATCTGCCGCATGCGCAGGACGCCCGTGGTCGTCTCCTCGGTGCCGCCGATCACGCGCTTGCCCAAATGCGCGTGCGTGGTGGACAGCAGGTGCAACAGATCGCCCCCGTCATCCAGAATCAGATCCGGCTCACAGGACAGCACGCATGCGAGATGGTGCTGGTACTGCGCCTGATCCGCCCCGTGTACGGCATAGACGGGAAAGCCCGCCTGCGCCAGCGCCGCCGCGATCTCGTCCTGCGTGGACAGCGGATTGCAGCCGGTACAGTACACCTGCGCCCCGCCTGCGCGCAGCACGTGCGCCAGGTACGCCGTCTTGGCCTCCAGATGGATGGAGATGGCGATCTTCATCCCGGCAAACGGCCGTTCGCGTTCAAAGCGGCTGCGGATTTCGTTCAAGAGCGGCATGTACGCGCGCGCCCAGTCGATCTTTACCTGCCCGGCCTGTGCCAGTGCAATATCGCGAATCTCTGCCCCCTGCATCTCGTTTAAAACTCCCCGTTCTCGTATTTTTGGCGCAGCATCTGCGCAAACGCCTCTCCCAGGTCCGCACGCGCCAGTGCAAAGTCCACCGTAGCGCGCAAAAAGCCCAGTTTCTGGCCCACATCATATCGCTTGCCTTCAAAGTCCAGCGCGTACATCTCCTCGCGCGTCCCCAGTTCCACCAGTGCATCGGTCAGCTGAATCTCGCCGCCCGCGCCCGGCTGCGTGTGCTCCAGTATCTCGAAGATCGCGGGCGTGATGATGTACCGCCCAAAGACGGCAAAGTGGGAGGGCGCCTCTTCGCGCGCCGGCTTTTCCACAAGGCCCCTGAGCTTCATCACGCCTTTGGGCCCGTGAAAGGACGGGTCGGGGTCCACGACGCCATAGCGCGAGACGTCCTCGTCCGGCACGGCGTACACGCTGATGACCGTGGCATGGTACGCTTCGTACACGTCCATCAGTTGCCGCAATGCGGGCTTCTCTTTGCACACGGCGATGTCGTCGCCCAGCAGCACGGCAAACGGCTCGTCGTTGATGAACGACTTGGCACAGTGGATGGCGTGCCCCAGCCCGCGCGGCGCCTTCTGGCGGATGTAGTGGATATTGACCATATCCGAAATGCGGCGGACCTGTTCGATCAGCTCGTCCTTGCCGTGGGCGGACAGCTCATATTCCAGTTCCGGCGTGTAGTCAAAGTGATCTTCAATGGCCCGCTTGCCGCGGCCGGTGATGATCATGATATCCTCGATGCCGGAGGCGACCGCCTCTTCGACGATGTACTGTATGGTCGGCTTATCGACAATGGGCAGCATCTCCTTGGGTTGCGCCTTGGTGGCCGGCAAAAACCGCGTTCCCAGTCCGGCTGCGGGGATGATCGCCTTTTTGATTGACATGCGTAGATTGCTCCTTTTCCATGTTCAAGAATTGTCTCTATTATACACAATTTTATACGTTGTATATAGCATCATTGTGCCAACGATGTGTCATGCAGGCTTGCGGCGCACATGCGGTGCATGCGCGCGCAACCATTGCCCCGCTCGCTGCAGAGCGCTGGTTTTACGCAAGTTTTACAGCCGTCTAACCAATAGAGGCGGCTCTCTTTCCACGCGTGCGCTATGCTGACGATGGATGGGTGAACCCACTTTGGCCCATGCCCTCCGTCCGGCAGGCATTTTGTGCCCAATGGGCGCGCACGTGCCCGGGCCGTGGGATTCACAAAAAAAAGGCCGCCGTGCGCAGAATGAGGTGAGACGATGTCGGCCAAGCGAACGGGCCGGTTGGGTAAATGGCTGTGCAAGGCCCTCGGTTCCTATGCGGTGTTCATTGCCCTGGGCATGTTGCTCTCCCGAATCCCGGCCGAGCAAATCGGTTTGCACGAACCGATGTTTACAAATTTGCGGATGTGTTTCATGCTGTTTGGGCCGATATACCTGACGCTGATTGCCAAAATTCTGCTGGTCTTTATCGCATCGGCGCGCGGGCAGGTGCGCGACGTTGCAGAGGACGGCCGCGGCATCCTGTTCACCCTCACCGCCCTGTTGCTGCTCGTCAATCTCTCCCAGGCGCAGACGGTCTCCGACCTCGCCTCCGGGCACGTACAGGGCAAGGGCTTGCGGATGCTGCAGAACAGCCGGAACGTTTCCCCTCGGGGCAAGCGCTTTTTAAACGCCTTTCTGCCGGTATGCACGTACCTGCTGATTTTGGAGCTGTTGACGTTGCTGGTCCGCATTCTCTGTTTTGCGCCGCTGTCCCGCGCCGCCAGCAACGCGTGGATTGTGTCGATCGCCGTGACGGCGCTGTGCCTGTTGTGCATTCCGCTGATCTTCTCCCTCGTCTCCGGCTTTCAGGGGGATCGGGCCAGGCACGCAAAAAAGCTTGCGCGGGAAAAGCAGGACGCCCTGCGATCGGAGCATCTGGTGCTGGAAAGCGACCCCGTACGGCGCAAAGAATTCCTGCACGCTGCCAGGCGGCTGTTGCTCCTGCCCCTGTTTTGCCTGCTGCTCTGTGGGATAGGGCTGCGGCTGACGCGGGATGTGCCGCTCACTTCCGCCATCCAGTTTGGGCGGAATCTGTGGATGTTTTTGGCTGCGGCCAGCCTGTTCTCCTGCTTTTTGCTGCTCCTGTACTGGGCAAACTGCTCCGGCACCTCTCTGGTGCAGCGCATCGTGCTCTCGCACGATCAGTTCTGCTATTCGGGCTATAGCGGCAGCATGGACGAGCGGGTTTCCTTCTCCTTCACGCTGACACAGCTGATCTCCTGGCGAGTTGGCCGGCGTTGGATCCGCATTTGCGGGCAGTTTCAAAAGACGACGCAGGACGTCTACGGCACCTCCCACAAACTGCTTCCCCGCAAGACGCTGTACCTCCCCCGGACGTTTTCGCACGAGCAGGAACAGGCGCTGTTGCAGTTTTTGCAGCGGCAGGTGGCGGTCGCATCGCAGGGCGATCACACGCCGCGTTGAGCGCACAGCGTGCCGCTGCATAAGGCGCGTGCACAGCTACGGGATGGCAATGCGCCCACGCTGACACTTCCTGGGCCAGGTTTGTGTTCTACAGTTCACTTTGGAGCGCTGAGGCCACTTCGTTGCGCATCGGCTCGATCGCAATTGCGGTCTTGCCCTTTTGGCCATACGGTGGCGCGCTTTCTTCCCGCCCGTCTGACGGCGTCAAAAGAGGGGGCACACGGATGTGCCCCCTCTTAAAATAGCGCGATACAGAACGCGGATTACGACTGGCGATTGAGCACCGTGCCGCGCTCGGGTTCGACGGTGACATAGCAGCCGTTTTTGATCATCTGCGTGGCGTTCTTGGCGCCCAGGATGATCGGCGTGCCCATGGCCACGCCCACGATGGCGGTATGGCAGTCGGGCTTGGAATCCTCGACGATGATGGCCTTGGCCAGGCGCATGAACGGCAGATAGTCGTGATCTGTGCTGGGCGCTACCAGAATATCGCCCTCCTGGAAGCTGGTCTGGCACTCCTCAACGCTGTGCACCACGCATGCGCGGCCGTGCACGGTGCCGCGGCCAATGCCCTTGCCCTGCGAGAGCACGGCGCCGATGATGTGCACCTTGAGCAGGTTGGTGGAACCGCTGACGCCCACCGGCACGCCGGCCGAGATGACCACCACGTCGCCATCCTTGACCAGTCCCGCCTCGCTGATCGCCTCGACCGAGGCGTCGATCATGTCGTCCGTAGACGCATAGACCTTGGACATCAGCGGCCGCACGCCCCATACCAGGGACAGGCGATGATACACGGCCCGGTTTTGCGTCGTAGCAATGATCTGGCACTGCGGACGGTACTTGGCGATCATGCGCGCCGTATGCCCGCCCGAGGTGGAGGTGATGATGGCCTTGGCCTGTACGTCCTCCGCGCACTGGCAGCAGGCGTGTGAAACGGCATCGGTGACCGTGCTGTTGTAGCGGTTGACGTCCTGTGCGGGCAGGATGTGCGTATGCGCCTCGATGCTATCGCAGATCGAAGCCATGGTCTTGAGCGCCTGCACCGGGTATTTGCCCGAAGCCGTCTCGCCCGAGAGCATGACGCAGTCGCATCCGTCGTACACGGCGCTGGCCACGTCATTGACCTCTGCGCGCGTGGGCCGCGGGTTGCGAATCATGCTGTCCAACAGCTGCGTGGCCACGATCACCGGGCGGCCCAGCGCCTTGCACATGGAGATGATCTCCTTCTGGATGATGGGCACCTGCTGCATCGGCACCTCCACGCCCAGATCGCCACGGGCGACCATGACCGCATCGGAGACCTTGATGATCTCCTCGATATTCTCCACTGCCTGCCGGCACTCCACTTTGCTGATGATCTGGATGCCTGCGCCGCCGTGCTCTTGCAGCAGCCGCCGGATCTCCAGGATGTCCGAAGCCTTGCGCACAAACGACGCCGCAATGAACTCCACGCCCTTTTCAATGCCAAAGAGGATGTCGTCCACGTCCTTTTCCGTGATGGCGGGCAAGCGCACGTCCACGCCCGGCACGTTGACGCCCTTGCGATCCGACAGATCGCCGCCGTTTTCCACGGTGCAGATGACGTCTGTCTTGTTCACTTCATCGACGGTGAGCGAAACCAGGCCGTCGTCGATCAGGATATTGGTGCCGACTTTGACGTCTTCCGGCAGCCCCTGATACGTGACCGACACGATGGACGCATCGCCCGGCACCTGGCGCGTGGTGAGCGTGAACCGATCGCCCTGCTTGAGGGAAATCGGGCCGTTGTCAAACGTGCCGATGCGGATCTCCGGCCCCTTGGTATCCAACACGATGCCCAGCGGAATCTGCAACCGGTCGCGCAGCGCATGGATGCGGTCGATGCGAACCCCGTGCTCTTCGTGGTTGCCATGTGAAAAATTGAGGCGGAAGACGTTCGCGCCGCCTTCGATCAGCTGTTGCAGCTTCTCCTCGCTATCGCACGCGGGTCCCACTGTGCAGATGATTTTTGTCTTTTTCATTTTGGTGAATCCTCTCTTCCTCTGTGATTCTCTTTTCGCTTTTCTCTCTCTTTGATCATTTCTTATCATACCACAATGGCGCTGTTTTCCAAAGATAAGGATGCGTAAATTTTTCCAACGGAATGAAAATTTTTGATTGCATTTTGGAAAAATGCAGGCTATAATATTGCAAAATAGAAAACAATAATCATTATTGGTTTGGAGTGTCCCGTTTGAGCGAACCTGTACTCTATCGCAATTCAAAGCAGCGGCAATGTGTTTTGGAAGCCGTCATGCACAGCGGCATTCACCCCACGGCGGACTGGGTCTATCAGACGCTGCGCAAGCAGGATCCCAGCATCAGCCTGGGCACGGTCTACCGCAACCTGGACGTGCTGTGCAAAATGGGCAAGCTGGCGCGCGTGGGCCGCAGCGACGGCCCGGAGGCCTTTGACCGCAACCCCACCCCGCACTACCATTTGATCTGCCAGCAGTGCGGGGCCATTGAGGATTTGCCCATCGCCTACATGGATGCCCTCAACGAGCAGGTGCGGCAGGCCGGATACGAGGTAAGCGGCCACCGCATCCTCTTTGAAGGCCTCTGCCCCAAGTGTGCGCATTCCGGCAAAGACTGATTCTATCTTGATTAAGAACATAGGGGGATGATGGCGCCCATCATCCCCTCTTGTTTTTGCCGCCATTTTGCATTGTACACTTGCACATCGCATGCCAAAGCAGTACAATTTGTGCTGGTTCTGCCCATTGGCCGGAACCAACCACACGAGAAAATCCGGGAGGAGCCTTCCCTTGTTGCAGAAAAGCCCTTATCGAAAGCGCTATTGGGGCGCAGCCATCGTCGCGCTGCTGCTCACTGTTTTTGTAGCGTATATCATGCTGGACACCTTTGTCTTTGAGAGCGCCATCGGCCCGCTGAGCACGCCTGTACCGACCGCTACGGCGCAGTCGGGTGCGGACGCCACGCCCGTACCCTCCCCTGTGGAAGTGATCTCCAACGATACGGAATACTACGATGGCGACATCCACGTAAAGGTGGAGACCGTGGACACCGGCGAGGTCGTCTACTACGTGGCGGATATTCAACTCAGCGACGTAAAATACCTCAAGAGTGCCTTTGCCAAGGGGCAGTATGGGCGCAACATCACCGAGGCCACTTCCACCATGGCCGAGAACAACAACGCCATTCTCGCCATCAACGGCGACTACTGCGGCTTCCGCCCCGATGGCATCGTCATCCGCAACGGCGCGCTCTACCGCGATACCAAGCGCGGCGAATTGCTGGCCATCAAGAACAACGGGGATTTTGAGATCATTGACGACGCAAATGTGACCGGCCAACAGCTGGTGGATCAGGGCGTGCTGCATACGCTCACCTTTGGCCCCGCCCTTGTGATCGACGGGCAATATGCCAACCGCGAGAGTTCGGTCTTTCGCGCCAACCCGCGCACCGGCGTTGGACAGGCCGGCCCGCTGCACTACATCTTCATCGTGGTGGACGGCCGCAGCGACGAGAGCGCGGGGCTCAATTTGCAGGACTTCGCCCAGCTGT
>DXZF01000402.1 GCA_019415425.1 Bacillota bacterium
ATCCTGCTCACCTGTTCGGGCGGCGCGTTTCGCGATTGGACAAAGGAGCAAATCGAGACGGCTACGGTCCAACAGGCGCTCAAGCACCCCAATTGGAATATGGGCAAGAAGATCACCATCGACTCCGCTACGCTGGCCAACAAAGGCCTTGAGGTGATGGAGGCGCGTTGGCTGTTCGACGTGCCGATCGAGCAGATCGAAGTGGTCATCCATCCGCAGAGCATCATCCACAGCATGGTGGAATTTTCGGACCGTTCGGTGTTGGCACAGATGGGGTATCCCGATATGTGCCTGCCCATTCAGATCGCGCTGGCATATCCGCAGCGGCTGTGTGACGGCGCAAAGCCCATGGATTTTGCCACGCTCTCGGCGTTGACTTTTGCCGCGCCGGATGTGGAACGCTTCCCGTGCCTGGCGCTGGCCTATGAGGCGGGGCGCATGGGCGGTTCTGCGCCCGTGGCGTTCAATGCCGCCAATGACCTCGCCGTGGAAGCATATGCAAACGGGCAAATTGGCTTTTACGATATCCCTCGCTGGATTGAACAGGCGCTGCACCGCTTTGGCAGTGGGGATCCTCTCTCGATCGATGAGATTTTTGAAATGGACGCGCAGGTGCGCGCATACATTGTGGGGAGCAAACATTAGAAAGGACGAATCGATTGTATATACTCATTGCGATTCTGGTGCTGGGACTGTTGATCCTCGTACACGAGCTGGGGCATTTTTGCGTAGGCCGCTGGTGTGGGATCAAGGTACTGGAATTCTCGATTGGGTTCGGGCCCAAGCTGCTGCACTGGGGCAAGGGCGAAACCGAATACTCCCTCCGCTTGATTCCCCTGGGGGGATTTTGCCGCTTTTTAGGCGAAGATGAGGACGGCGAGCGCGAAGCGGGCAGCATGCTCGCAGCCACGGTGTGGCAGCGTATGGCCACGTTGCTGGCCGGACCGGTCTGCAATCTGCTGCTGGCCGTGGTGCTGGCCAGCGCCTTCATGTGGATCAACGGCACCTATGTGCCGCAGGTCGTGCAGATCGAGTCGTACTCCAAAGCGGCGGACGCCGGCCTGCAGGCGGGCGATATCATCCGCGAAGTCAACGGGCGCGACATTCTCTCCTACATG
Organism: Bacillota bacterium; assembly: GCA_019415425.1. Classification (GTDB taxonomy): domain Bacteria; phylum Bacillota; class Clostridia; order Christensenellales; family QAND01; genus Allochristensenella. Next base: position 1,119 of record DXZF01000402.1, read on the forward strand.
GAGATCCAGCAGGCGCTGGCAGAAGGCGGAGATCCTGTAGAATTGACGGTATCGCGCGGCGAAGAACGGCTGACCCTCTCGATCCCGCGCGTCGAGTTGGACGGCAACCAGATCCTGGGCATCACGTACCAGGGCGTTCCTGAACGGTTTTCGTTTGTCAATGCCACCCGGTTTGGCTGCCGTTGGTTGGGGATGGTCACCCGGTCCATCTTTGGCGCGTTGGGGGATCTATTCACCGGCCAGGCCGAGCAGGGTTCCGTGGTGGGGCCTGTGGGCACCATCTCGATCATCGCGCAACAGGTGCAGACGGGCTGGCTCAACATGCTGCTGCTGATCGCCATGCTCAGCCTCAATTTGGGGATTTTAAACCTGCTGCCCGTGCCTGCGCTGGACGGGGGACGGTTGATTTTCCTGCAGTACGAATTGGTGCGCGGCAAGCCGTTCCCGCCGGAAAAAGAGGGCGTGGTGCATCTGATCGGCATGGTCATCCTGTTTAGCCTGATGATTTTGTTGACGTTTAGCGACGTCCGCGCACTGTTTACGTAAAGGGGAGAGACGCGCAATGCGAAAAAAGACCAGGCAGATTCACGTAGGCGCAGTGGCCATCGGCGGCGATGCGCCCGTTTGTGTTCAGAGTATGACCAATACCGATACGCGCGATGTGGACGCAACGGTATCGCAGATTGAAGCCCTGCAACGGGCGGGGTGCCAGATCGTACGGTTGAGCGTATACGATCGCGCCTGTGCCCAAGCGCTCAAACAGATCAAGCGACGCGTCTCGGTGCCGCTGGTGGCGGATATCCACTTCGACCATCGGCTGGCCCTGCTCAGCCTTTCGGCAGGGGTGGACAAGCTGCGCATCAATCCCGGCAATATCGGCAGTGCGCAAAAAGTGAAGGAAGTGGCGGATGCCGCCAGGGCACAGGGCGTGCCCATCCGCATTGGCGTCAACGGCGGATCGCTGGAAAAAGAGCTGTTGGAAAAATACGGCGGGCCCACCCCGCAGGCCATGGTGGAAAGCGCACTGCGGCACGTGCACATGCTGGAGGACTGCGCGTTTTCAGACATTGCCATCTCCGTCAAGCACAGCAGTGTGACCAAGACGGTGGAGGCGTACCGCTTGCTTTCCGAGCAGGTGGACTACCCGCTGCACCTGGGCGTCACCGAGACGGGTACCGTGCGCGCGGGCATTGTCAAGTCCGCCGTCGGCATCGGGTCGCTGTTGCTCCTGGGCATTGGCGACACGCTGCGCGTCTCGCTCTCCGGCGATCCGGTGCGCGAGGTGGTGGCGGGGTACGACATCCTGCGCGCAGCGGGGTTGTACGACACCGGCGTGGATATCATCGCCTGCCCGACGTGCGGGCGCTGTACGGTGGATGTGGAGCAGATCGCCTTGCAACTCGAACAGCGCGTGGCGCACATCCAAACGCCGCTCAAAGCGGCCGTCATGGGCTGCGTGGTCAATGGGCCGGGCGAAGCGCGCGAGGCGGACATCGGCCTGGCCGGCGCAAAGGGGGATTTTCTCATCTTCCAAAAGGGAGAACAGGTGGCGCGCATGCCACAGCAACAGGCGCTCGATTACATGGTAAGCGCCTTGCAGCAAATGGATGAGATTCACATGCAACAGGGGTGAGAACATGCAACTGGAACACGTGCGCATCGATAAGGTCGTGCTCAAAGCGGACAGCGGAACGCTCAATGTCAGCGCCTGCGCGACGCGGTTTCTGGATTATGGGGCATACTGCCGGGCCAAACAGGTCATCGCCCGCCAGTGCGCCACCGACCGGGTATCGATCTGCGTGCAAAACCAGTTTGATTCGGCCGAGCAGGTAGCGGCGTTCTGCATCGGCTTTGCGTGCGCGCATGCGCCGGCCGTGGGCAAAATTTTGCAGGCCGGACAGTGGAAGGTGGTACAGGGGCGCGAAGAGATCCAGCTCTCGCTTGCGGACGAGCAGTCCACCGCCATCGTACGCGCGTTGCCCCTGATCGGCGAGATGAACCGCGCCCTGCAGGAAGCGCAGAGCGCGTGGACCGTTGCGCTCTGCAACGAACAGACGGCGCAGGCGCCTTTGCAACTGCTGGACGTCGTAGCGGCGGATGCCCGCATGGAAGATCGGCAGGAGGACGTTTTGGCCGATACATGGCCAACGGATGCGCAGTGGGAGGCGCCGCCCCAAATGGACGAATTGCCGCCTGTGGACGCCGTGCCCCCCGCGCCGCCGGAGCCGGAAGCCGTCCTACACGTAGAATCCACAAAACCCGAGACGGAAAAGAAAAAAAAGCCGGCGGCAAAGCGCTCAGCCGCACGCAAGCGGGGCAAGCGCAACGCGTGGTTTGAGGGCGTCAAGCACAAGGTGGTGCTGGGCGACCTGTTTACGGCCAAAGAGGTGGCGGATATCGGCTCGCTCAGCATTGAGAGCGGGCGCGTGAACATCATCGGCATTCCCATGAAGCCCGAGTTCCGCCCGACGCGCACCAAGGAGCGCAGCATCTGTACGCTGTATGTCACCGATCACTACGGGACCATCACCGTCAAGTGGATGATGGACACCAAAATTGCCGAAAAGGCCGTCCATCTTCTCAGCCGTGGGGGCAAGGTGGGCGTCAAGGGTGCAGTGGAGTACGACGCGCGCTTTACCAAGGAGAATTTCATCTGGGCCACGGACATCACATGGTATGATGTGCCGC
>DXZF01000403.1 GCA_019415425.1 Bacillota bacterium
GTATAGTCCTTGTGCGAAAACAGGCGGTACAGGTGCAATGCCTGCAGCAGTACCAGGCTGTCCTTGCCGCCCGAAAGGCCGACCGCGATGCGGTCTCCCCGCTCAATCAGGCCAAAATCCGTATCTGCCTTGCGCACAAACCCCAGCGTTTCCTTCAATGGCTCGCTCACCTGCCCGGACAAAAGTAAAACGATTATAACACGAAAGCGTTTTACAGCAAAGGGCGCGCCGGGCAATGGGGACACCGTGCGGCGGCGAGGGAAGCGCGTGCCCTTTGTTTGGGGTAAAATTCCATGCTATACTGTCATATACAAGATCGTGATCGACATGAGGAGAAAGAGGGTATGCAGGAATACAGGCGGGAGTTTCGCCCGCACACACAGTACTTTGCCAGACGGCAGTTGGAGGCGATCCGACATGTGCGCGACGTCCCGCTGTGCGTGGTGGAGGCGCCCGTCGGCTACGGCAAGACGACGCTTGTCAAGGCGTATCTGCATACCAACGGCATCCCCTACGGCTGGCAGAGCATCTATGAGCCTTCGACGGAGGATTTCTGGCAGGGATTTTGCCAGATGATTGCCACTGTGGACGCCAAGACGGCGCGGCGACTGCGGGAGATCGGCTTTCCGCAGGACAGCGCCGGGCGCTTTGCAACGCTGCACGCCCTGCAGCGCATGGAGCACGCGCCGGGGCTGGTGCTGGTGCTGGATGACTTTCAACAGGTGGAGCGGCAGCAGATCTGCAAGCTCGTGGACTTTTGGATTGGACAACCGCTGGGCGGCCTGCACTTTGTGGCCATCACGCGCAACGCGTTGGGCGCCTATATGGAGCAGTGGAAGCTCAGGGAATCGGTGCTGTACATCGGCAAGGACGATCTGGCGCTGCGCGAAGAGGAGATTGCCGCGTACATGTCGGCCTGCGGCGTAGTGATCGACAAAGCGGTGGCGCACCGGCTGTACCGGCAGACAGAGGGATGGATCAGCGCGCTGTACCTGATGCAGCTGACCTACCGCAAAGAGGGCGTATGGGAGCCTGCGCAGGACATCTTTGGGTTCATCGAAAAGACGGTGGTACAGGATCTGTCGCCCCAGCAAAAACACGTGTTGTACACGATGTGTTACTTTGACGGTTTTTCCACCGAACAGGCCAATTTCATCGTGGACGATCCCGGCACCGGGGCGGTGCTGGAGGCGCTGGCGCAGCACAACGCGTTTGTGCGCTTTTACCTCAAAGAACAGCGCTATCACATTCACGCGCTGCTGGGCGCGTATCTGCGCCACCGTGCCGCGCAGATCGATCCGCAGGCACAAAGGCACGTCTATGCGCGCGCGGCCCAGTGGCATCTGCGCAACAAGGAGATCGGATATGCCGCGCGATACTACCTGTTGGCCAAGGAGTATGACGCGGTGCTGGCCCTGGTGGAGATGGACATCCCGCACGAGCGCTGCGACGCCGACGGCCACCGCAAGCTGCTGCAACTACTCGACCAGTGCCCGCAGCAGGTACAGCAGCGGCATCCAAGGGCCATGATGCGATTGGCCTTCGGCCTGTTTGTGTACGGGGAGATGGAGCGCTTTGAGGCGCTGTGCCGGCGCATTTTCCAACAGATTCAAAGGGCGGATGCAACGCGCAGCCCGCAGGAACACAGGCAGCTGATGGGCGAGTGGCTCTTTTTGCACGCATATGGGCAGTTCAACGACATGGAGCGCATGGAGGCGGAACGGAACAGGGCGCGCAAATGGCTCAGCGCGCCGCCGCGCTTTCTCCATACGGCGTCCATGTGGACCTTTGGCGCATTTTCCGCGCTGGAGATCTACCACCGCACGCCGGGCAGGCTCGAGGAAGAAATCCAGCGCGCCAGGAATCTGTTTACGCTCGACGCCGGCCAATTGTACGGCTATGGCGCCGGTGCGGCATCGCTGCTGGAGGCGGACGCCCGCCTGCAGCAGCTGAAGCTGGAACAGGCCGAGATTTTGGCCCACAAGGCCAGTTACCAGGCGCAGCAGCGGGAAAAGCATTGCATTGTGCAGTGCGCCCTGTTTGTGCTGGCGCGCATTGCGCTGCTGCGGGGGGAGAGAGGGCAAATTGCCCCGCTGATGCATCAGATGCGCGGGCTGATCGGCCGCGGCAATGCGGCGTCAGCGTCCATGGTGGACCTGTGCAAGGCGTACCTGTACGGCTGCCTGGGCTCGCCCGAACAGATGCCGGACTGGATTGCTTCGGGCGAGGGCCGCGAGCGGCTGCTCTTTATCGCCAGGGGAGGTTACGATATCGTGTACGCCCGATCTCTGTACCTGTCGGGCCAGTATGCCAAGCTGATCGGCGTTGTGCCGCAGATGATCCGGGCGATGCACAGGGGCGGACGCGCCCTCACACAGCTGCACCTGTATCTGGAGTTGGCGTTGGCCAACGAAAAGATGGGCCGCAGAGAGCAGGCGCAGGAAGCCGCCCGCTGTGCCATGGTATTGGCCACTGCGGACGGCTTGTGGCTGCCCATCGTCGAGCGTGGCAAGGACATGGCGGCGCTGCTCTCGCGCGTGTACAGGGACGGCAGCCGGGATTGGCTGATTGCACAGTGCAACGGGTTTGCCGAGCGCGTCGGATGCATGCGCCGGCGTGCGCTGATGACCCAGCGCGAACGGGAGGTCATCGCCCTGGTGCAAAAGGGGCTGACCAACAAGCAGATCGGACAGGCGCTGTACATATCCGAAAACACCGTCAAGACGCAGCTCAAGAAGATCTTTGCCAAGCTGGGCATCCATTCGCGCAGCGTGCTGATGCAGATGGAGGCGGACCAATTCATCTGACAGGCGCGCTGGATGTGGGTTCCGCTTTGGGAGGATCTTGCCGTGTAGCGGTGCGGCTGTTACAATCAATTCAAACATCTGTTCGCATATAGAGGGGAGGAACGGCATGCAGCCCGACAATACAATGCAGACGCTGGTGTGCGTGGTGGAGCACATCACCTTTCGCAACGAGGCCAACGGCTATACCGTGATGGACGTGCACGACGAGGAAAACGAATTCACGGCCGTGGGCGCCGTACCGCGCCTGGGCGAAGGGGAGAGCGTGGAGCTGACCGGCAGCTGGACGGTGCATCCGGAGTACGGGCTGCAGTTCCGCATCCAGTCCGCCAAGGTGTTGGCCCCGCGCACCAGCGAACAGCTGGAGCGCTTTTTGGCCAGCGGGCTGATTCGCGGATGCGGCCCCGCCACGGCCAGCGCCATCATCGCAAAGTTTGGCGAGGACGCTGCGGACGTGCTGCAGTTTGCCCCGCACCGGCTGTGCGAGGTGCCGGGCATCGGCCCCAAGACGGCGCAGAAGATCGGCGCATCGTATCTGGAGAATCTGGAGATGCGCGAGGTGGTCTCGGGCCTCTCGGCGTACGGCGTCACGGTGGGGCAGGCCATCCGCATTGCCAAGGAATACGGCGCCGACGGCGTGGCCATGGTCAAGGAAAATCCGTATCGGCTGGCCGAGGACATCTTTGGCATCGGCTTCAAGACGGCCGACGCCATCGCACAGAGCATGGGCATTGCCAAGGACGCGCCGTTTCGCCTGGGCGCCGGCCTGCGCTATGCGCTGCAGCTGGCCGGCGGCGAAGGGCACACCTTTTTGCCCGCCAAGCTGTTGTGCACGTTTACGGCCAAACAGCTGGCGGCGCCGCAGGAGCTGGTGGAGCGCCGCGCCGCGCAGATGGTGCAGACCGGGGAGTTGATGCTGGGCGAAGGCGAGGACGAGCCGGTGTACCTGCGCACGTTCTTTTATGCCGAGCGCGAGTGCGCCATGCGCCTGCACGCGCTGTGCACGCACGCGCCCGCGCCGTTGCGCGCCGACCGCGACGCGGCCGTGGAACGGCACCAGAAGGAGAGCGGCATCGTCCTGGCCGGGCAGCAGCGGCAGGCGGTGCTGGCCGCGGTGGACGGACCGGTGTGCGTCATTACGGGCGGACCCGGCACCGGCAAAACCACGATCGTGCAATTTCTGCTCTCGGTGTTTGACCAGGCCGGCGTGGAGGTGGCGCTGTGTGCCCCCACCGGCCGTGCGGCCAAACGCATGACGGAGGCGACGGGGCGCGAGGCCAAGACGGTGCACCGCCTGCTGGAGTACGGATACGGCGAAGAGGACGAGGAGACGTACGGGCGCAACGAGGACAATCCGCTCGAGCAGCAGGTGGTCATCGTGGATGAGATGAGCATGGTGGACACCTTTTTGATGATGCGGCTGCTGCGCGCCATCCGCGCCGGGTCGCGCCTGGTGCTCATCGGCGACAGCGACCAGCTGCCGTCGGTGGGGCCGGGCAACGTGCTGCGGGATATCATCGGCTGCGGCGCCATCCCGGTCGTGCGGCTGGACAAGGTGTACCGGCAGGGCGCGGGCAGCGCGATTTCGCTCAACGCCCAGCGCATCAACCGCGCGCAGCCCCCCGAACATGTGCCGGGGGAATTTGACCTCGTCTTTTGCCGGGACGCGCGCGAGATCTGGGACAACCTGCAGCAGATCGTGCAGCAG
>DXZF01000404.1 GCA_019415425.1 Bacillota bacterium
GCGCAGGCGTTCCCGTACAACACGTGGCGGCGGTTGCTCAGACAGTGCTTTGACGAATGCGACCCGACGCTGCTCACCGCCGCGCCGCACAAGGGCGACGAGGCGCTGCGCCACGCGGTGTGCCAATACCTGCAACAGGCGCGCGGCGTGCGGTGCAGTGTGGAGCAGGTGGTCATCGGCGCCGGCACCGACCACCTGCTGTCGGTACTGGGGGGGCTGTTGCCGGCAAACGGGCGCGTGGCGGTGGAAAACCCGGTGTACAACCGCGTGCTGCGCGTGTTCCGCCAGGCGGGGCGCGAGGTGCAGGCGGTGGACATCGACGGGGAGGGGATGGCGCTGGCCCCGCTGTACGAAGGCGACATCGGCGCGGCGTACATCACGCCCTCCCACCAGTTTCCCATCGGCATCAGCATGCCCATCGGCCGGCGCATCCAGCTGCTCAACTGGGCGCAGGAGCGCGGCGCGTACCTGATCGAGGACGATTACGATTCCGAGTTCCGCTACCACGTGCGCCCCATCCCATCGCTGCAGAGCATCGACAACGGCGCGCGCGTGGTGTACCTGGGCACGTTTTCCAAATCCGTCGCGCCGGCGCTGCGCATCAGCTACATGGTGCTGCCGCAGCCGCTGTTGACGGTGTACGAGGCGCGGTATGCGGGCTTTCACTCCGCCGTATCGCGCTTTGAGCAAAAGGTATTGTGCGCGTTTTTGGAGCAGGGGCATTTTGAGCGGCACCTCAACCGCATGCGCAAGCGGTATGGCGACAAGCGCGCGCTGCTGTCCCAGGCGCTGCAGGCACACGGCGTGCGCGTGCTGGGCGAGAGCGCCGGGCACCACGTGCGCGCGTTCGTCTCCACGGCGTGGAGCGAAGCCGACCTGTGCCGCGCCGCCCTGGCGCACGGGGTGAAGGTGTATCCCATTTCGCCGTACTTTGTGCACGGCGTGCCGGCGGCCTATGCCCACCAGGTGATGCTGGGCTACGGCGCGCTCTCGTGCGAGCAGATCGAGCGCGGCGTGGCGCTTTTGGCGCAGGCCTGGGCGCTGTAGCGGGCGCCGGCGCGCATGTGGGGGATGCGATCAGGGAAGGGGATGCGGCGCTGCCCCGCCGGATGGCGCCAAAAGCGCGGGGATGCGCGAAAAGATGCGCTGTGCATTTTGGAAAAACACCGCGTCGTGCCACGCCTCGGGCACGATGGCCTGCATCAGCGCGACATATGTGGGCAGATGCACCAGCGGCCAGTCGGAGCCGAACATCAGCTTGCCGGGGTCCGAGAGGTACGCCACCCACGTCTGCAGGTGCGAGACGTATCCGGCGTAGGTCTGCAGGAACCAGTCGCGCGCAAACTGCCCTTCGGCCAGGCCCGAGAGGTCGATGGCGACGTTGGGGTTCTTCTTGGCGCCCTCGGTCGCATCCACGATCCACGGATTGCCGTAGTGCGCCATGACAAACTGCACCTTTGGGTATGTGACCGCCGCATCGTCCACGGCCAGCGGGTGCGCGTATTTGACGTGCGCGCTGGCGCGCGCGGTGTCGCCGGTGTGGATGACCACCGGCACGCCATAGGCCTGCGCCAGCTCGTAAAACGGCGCGTGGATGGGGTCGGCCGGGTAAAAGGCGTTGTAGCCGGGGTACAGCTTGAGCCCGACGCAGTGCGGGTTCTGCAGGTGCCGCGCAAACAGGTCCAGCGTCTGCTGCAGCG
>DXZF01000405.1 GCA_019415425.1 Bacillota bacterium
GATGTGTATAAGAGACAGGTCTTGCGCAAAAGCGCGCGCACGGCTTCCCCGCCGCACACGATGCTCTCCTTGTTGGCCACGCACGTGTGCAAATTGCATGCGATGGATCGCAAAAGCGGCCGCAGGCCTGCAAAGCCCACCACTGCAATCAGCGCGGTATCCGTGCCGGGCGCCTGCAGGGCATCCGCATGCGCCTGTTCGCCGCACAACACCGTCAGATGCGGGAACAGCGCGCGGGCCTGCTCGTAACAGCGCGGGTCCGAGATGCCTACCACCTGCGGGTGGAATTCTTCCACCTGCTCCTTTAAAAGCGCCAGATTGCTGTGCGCGGTCAGCGCTGTGATTGCAAACGCCTCGGGATGCGCGCGCACGACGCGCAGCGCCTGTGTGCCAATGGAACCGGTGGAACCGATCAGTGCAATGTGTCTCACCCTACGCCTCCCGTCTATACGCCGAAAATCACCAGGCTGAAATAGCAGTACACAATGGGAGCGACGAACAAAATGCTGTCCATGCGATCCATCACACCGCCGTGCCCGGGAAAGATTTTGCCAAAGTCCTTGATGCCCGTGCTGCGCTTGATGATGGAGGCCGCAAGGTCGCCCACCTGCCCGGCAATGCTGCACAAAAGGCCCAACAGCACCAGATGCCACAGCGCGATATGGTACGTAAAGAAAGGTTGAATGCACAGCCCGACAATCACGCCGGCCAGCATCCCCCCTATCACGCCGCCCAATGCGCCCTCTACGGTCTTTTTGGGGCTGATGGTGGGGCACAGCTTATGCCGCCCAAACAACATGCCGGTAAAATAGGCAAAAATATCCGTCACACATGCACAGGCGATGGTCATGATCAGCGCCATGCGCCCGCCTTCCCCCGGGAAGGTGAGCATCATGGGCAACATGGACAACATCATGCACGGGTAGAACAGCGTAAAAAAGGTGTACGCCGTGTGTTGGATCGTCAGATCCGCCTGGAACACCTGGAACGCCAGAATCAGCATGCCGGTCAACATAAACAGCGCGAGAATGCCCTTGATGCCAAACGTGTGGATGGACAGCGGCAGCATCGCCACAAAGAATACGCCCACTGTGTACGGGACGCGGATATTGGCGTGGTTGAACGCCTGATATACCTCAAACACCGAAATCGCAATGGCCACGTAGATCAGAATCTCAAGCGCGATACCGCCAATGGCCCAAATGCCCAGCACCACGATGGCCAACAGCAAGCCGCTGAGAAGACGCGTTTTCATTGGCTCCCTCCTATATCGCCAAAGCGGCGCTCGCGCTCAGCATAGGTGCGCAGGCACCGCGCGTAGACCTCGTCGTCAAAGTCCGGCCAGTGCTCTTGCACAAAGACGAATTCCGCATACGCCAACTGATAGGGCATAAAGTTGGACAGCCGCTGCTCCCCGCTGGTGCGGATGAGCAGATCCGGATCCGGCAGGCCATGCGTGTACAGCTGTGCTTCCAGCGCCGTCCGGTCGATCTGTTCAGGGGCAAGTTGCCCATCTGCGACCCGCTGCGCCAACGCCTTGGCGGCACGCACCAACTCGTCCCGCCCTCCATAGTTGAGCGCAATATTGAGTACCATACCGGTGTTGTTGCGCGTCAGCTCGCAGCCATATGCCACCTGGGTGCGGGCTGCTTGCGGCAATGCGTCAATCTCGCCCATGATCTGCAACTTGACGCCATTGCGGTGCAGCTCTTCGATCTCGCGGCGGATGTACTCGACCAAAAGCGAAAAGAGCGCCTCTACTTCCGGACGCGGGCGCTTCCAGTTCTCGGTGGAAAAGGCGTAAAGCGTCAACGCCGTCAATCCCAGATTGGAACTGGTGCGCACCATCTGCACCATGCGTTCCATGCCCGCACGATGGCCGGCGGTACGCCGTTTGCCACGCGCTTTGGCCCAACGCCCGTTTCCGTCCATAATCACGGCCACGTGGCGTGGCATTTTTTCCGGCGCTATCGATTCAAACGCCTTGTCTACCGGTCCGCGCCTGTGCATCTGCCATGCACCTCCCCATACAAGCATTTCCCAAAGTCACCTTTGGGAAATGCGCTTGCTGTTTCATTTGTCAACTGCCGTACGAAATCCGCTGACTGTGAGCGCATACGTGCCCGCACACACCTTCGCACGCACGACGCGCAGGTCATCGCCCATTTCGTCTCGTTTGTTGGGATAGGTGTACGATACGGTGTACGGGGCCCCGGCCGCGTCCAGCATCTGCTGTACCGACTGCACTGGACGGCCCAAAAGCGCATGCGGCTGTATCAAACCGAGAGGATCTCCTTTTCCTTATCGGATAGAAGCGCATCCACCTGCTTGATGTGATCATCCGTGATCTTCTGTACGTCTTTTTCCGCGGCCTTGAGGTCGTCTTCCGTCAATTCGTTGTTCTTTTTCTGCTTGGCGAGGGCATCGTTGGTATCCCGGCGGATGGAGCGCAGCGCCACTTTGGAATCCTCCGCCAGTTTGCGTGCCACCTTGACCAGCTCTTTGCGCCGTTCCTCCGTCAATTCCGGGAACAGCAGCCGGATGATCTTGCCGTCGTTGGAGGGGTTGATGCCAAGGTCGCTCTTCTGGATGGCCTTCTCCACCTCTTTGATCATGCTGGTATCCCACAGCGCAATGGTGAGCATGCGCGGTTCGGGCGAGGAGACGTTGGCCATCTGCGGGATGGGGGTCGGCGTGCCGTAGTAATCCACCAAAATGCGGTCCAACACCTGCGCATTGGCGCGCCCCGCACGGATGGAGACAAATTCCTTTTTCAAAACAGAGATGGTTTTGTCCATCTTTTCGCCTGCGGTTACAATCGGGTCCACTTGATTGTCTACATTGCTCATTCAAGATCCCTCCTTGAAAACTATTTTACCTTCTATTCGTCCAGTAAGCAACAAAAACCCGTGCAAATGATCATGCAACCATTGCACGGGTCGGTTTGGCAAGGGTCAGGCATGTACCAGGGTGCCGAACGTCTCTCCCTGCAAAGCGCGCAGGATGCTGTTCTCTTCTTCCAGGGCGAATACGATGATGGGGATATTGTTTTCCATGCACAGCGCCGTGGCCGGCGAATCCATCACCATCAGCCCGTCTGCAAGTACCTGCTTGTAGGTGATATCGCTATAGCGTTTGGCATTGGGATTGATTTTGGGATCGCTATCGTACACGCCGTCCACGTTTTTGGCAAGCAGGATGACGTCCGCATTCATCTCTGCCGCACGCAGGGCCGCTGCAGTGTCGGTGGAGAAAAACGGGTTGCCGGTGCCGCATGCAAAGATGACGATCCGCCCCTTTTCCAGATGGCGAATGGCGCGGCGGCGGATATACGGCTCCGCCACCTGGCGCATCTCGATGGCGGTCTGCACGCGCACCTGTGCGCCCTTTTGCTCCAGTGCATCCTGCAGGGCCAACGCGTTGATGCTGGTGGCCATCATGCCC
>DXZF01000406.1 GCA_019415425.1 Bacillota bacterium
ATGCGCGCTTGCGCCCCGGCCGCTATTTGTGCCGCATTGCGCAAGCAGAGCGCTGCGTAGAGGTGGCCCAGGACGGGATGATTCGCATCGGCGACCACAAGGACGCCCCGGTGGGAACCTGTTCCATCCAGTTTTTACAGAGGCAATCCTGATCCTGCGCCATTTTACGTGCACGCGATTGGAAACGGGCTCTATATGCGGTACGTTGCCTTCTCACATGGGGAAAGGGGGGATGTACCCGTGCAAATGCAAAGGGAATCCCCTTTACAAACCGTTTTCCACGTGCTAAAATCGAACTTGTATATCCGTATGCTGTGGCGTTGGCTGCTCCGGCCGCGATCTCGGGATACGGGGATGAGAAAAAAAGGAGAAGACAAACCATGACACAAGAACGCAAACAGCAAATCATCCGTGAATTTGCCACCTGTGAGAACGACACCGGGTCCCCTGAGGTACAGGTTGCACTGCTGACCGAGCGCATCAACCACCTCAATGAGCACCTCAAGATCAATAAAAAGGACCATCACTCCCGCCGCGGTCTGTTGCAGATGGTCGGCCGCCGTCGCGGCCTGCTCAACTACCTGCGGGAGAAGGACATCGAACGCTATAGAGCGCTGATCGCGAAATTGGGACTTCGCCACTGAGCAAATCGTAGAGCGGGTTTATCTCGCTCTATCTTTTTATAGGGCACGTTTGCCAAGAAGGAGAAACAGAGAAGAATGGAGAAGGTATTTTCAACCGAATTTGCCGGCCGTACACTCATTGTGGAAACCGGCAAATACGCACAACAGGCCGGCGGTTCCTGCATTGTTCGCTGCGGGGATACCGCGGTGCTCGTCTGTGCCACGGCCAGCAGCAAGCCGCGCGAGGGCATTGATTTTTTCCCGCTCAGCTGCGAATTTGAAGAGAAGCTCTACTCGGTGGGCAAGATCCCGGGTGGATTTATCAAGCGCGAAGGGCGCCCGACGGAAAAGGCCATCCTGACCTGCCGCCTGATGGACCGCCCGCTTCGCCCGTTGTTCCCCAAAGGATACCGCAATGATGTACAAGTCGTCGCTACGGTGCTGTCGGTGGATCAGGAGATTCCGCCGGATATCTATGCCATGATCGGTTCGTCGGTTGCGCTGTCCATCAGCGACATTCCGTTTGCCGGGCCTACAGCCGCTGTGACGGTCGGCTTTGTGGATGGAGAATATGTACTCAACCCGGATATGAAACAGCGCGAACAGTCGCGCTTGCATTTGACCGTGGCGGGCACCAAAGACGCGGTGATGATGGTGGAAGCCGGCGCCAAAGAGATCACGGAGAGCGAGATGCTCGAGGCGATCCTGTTTGGACACGAAGAGATCAAGAAAATCGTGGCGTTTATCCAGTCCATCGCCGACGAGATTGGCAAGGAAAAACAGGCGCCCCCCGTCATTGAGCACGACGAAGTGTTTGACCAGAAGGTCATGGATTATGCCGCGGACAAAGTCCACTGGTCGCTGGATACCTTTGATCGCTACGAGCGCCAGGAGCGCCAGGATCAGATCAAGGAAGAGATCATCGCGCACTTTGAGCCGGATTACCCCGAATGCGCCAAACGCGTGGACGAGATCCTCTACGATATGACCAAGCAGGCGGTGCGTACCCGCATTCTGGAAGAGGGCGTGCGCCCGGACGGCCGCGCCTTAAAAGAGATCCGCCCGATTTGGAGCGAGGTCGGCATCCTCAAGCGTCCGCACGGCAGCGGCGTGTTCACGCGTGGGCAAACGCAGGTCATGACCATCCTGACGCTGGGGGCGATGAGCCAGGTGCAGGTGCTTGACGGGCTGTCGGAAGAGGACAGCAAGCGCTACATGCATCAGTACAACATGCCGCCCTACTCGGTCGGCGAGACGCGCCCCATGCGCGGGCCGGGCCGCCGCGAGGTGGGCCATGGCGCGCTGGCAGAGCGCGCGTTGGCGCCGCTGATCCCCAGTGAAGAGGAATTCCCGTACGCCATTCGCCTTGTCAGCGAAGTCATCAGCAGCAATGGCAGCACGTCGATGGCCAGCGTCTGCGCTTCCACGCTCGCCCTGATGGATGGCGGCGTGCCGATCAAGGCGCCTGTGGCCGGTGTGGCCATGGGCCTGATCAAAGACGAAGCCAAGGGCGAAGTCGCGGTATTGACGGATATTCAGGGCCTGGAGGACTTTTTGGGGGATATGGACTTCAAGGTGGCCGGTACGGAAAAGGGCATTACCGCCATCCAGATGGATATCAAGATCAAGGGCATTGACCGCCCCATTTTGGAACGCGCATTGGCGCAGGCCAAAGAGGGACGCATGCACATCCTGGGCAAGATGCTGGAGACGATCGACCATCCGCGCGAGCAGTTGAGCCCCTATGCGCCCAAGATCATCTGCTTTACCATCAATCCCGAGAAGATCGGCGAAGTGGTCGGCCCGCGCGGCAAGACCATCAACAAGATCATCGCCGATACCGGTGTCACGATCGATATCGAGGACGACGGCAAGGTGTACATCTGCACGCCGGATGCCGAGGCGGCACAGCGTGCCAAAAAGACCATCGAAGGGATCGTCAAGGAGATCGAAGTCGGCGAGGTATACCTGGGCAAAGTTGTGCGCATCATGCCGTTTGGCGCATTTGTTGAACTATTGCCCGGAAAAGACGGCATGGTCCACATCTCCAAGCTGGCGCGTGAACGCGTAGAGAAGGTGGAGGATGTGGTCAATATCGGCGATGAGATCCTCGTCAAGGTCATTGAGATCGACGAAAAGGGTCGCGTGAACCTGACGCGTAAGGACTTGTTGCCACCCGAACCCAAAAAGCAAAAATAAGGCATAACCTCACAGGGGCGCGGCGATCGCGCCCCTTTTTTGATTGATTTTATCTCGAAGGCAAGTCCCACCTCCTTGATGCATACACTGCAACATGGAGGCGATGAGATGAATCAATCCGGGAAAAAGACGCTATGGGCGACGGTGGCCATCGTGGCCATGATCGTGCTGGCCTTTTGCATGACCAGCGTTCCAGCCGTACAACAGGCCATGGCGCAGATGACCAACCATCCGGTCTACCAATCCAGCGCAGATGGCATCAGCCTGATCAGTATCTACGAAGGGGAATGGGCGCCGTTGCTGTCCACGTGCACACGGGCGGCGGACAAGCAGATTTACCTCACGATTGCGCTGCCTGTAGAGACGATTCTCTCGGGAGAGGAGCAGGTGGTCAAGCTGCAGCAAATGGGGCACGAAGTCGCCGTATACGGCACGGATCCCAGCGGCCAATCGCAAGAGGAATGGCTGCTGGAACAACAGCGGCAAATCGATCAGGTGCAAAATGTAATCCAAAATAAAGAACTTGTTTACGTTCCGTTTTCTTCGCATACCAGCCACGCTGCTGCGCTGTTGTGCCGCAAGATGGGGATGACGTATGCGCTCTTTAGCAAAGATTCGCGCGCCTATGCGGCCGCAGACGCCGCAGCGCTTGCACAAAAGATAGTAGAAAATGCGCAATTGGGGGACTTTATCTATATCAGCCTGTCGCCCGCGTGTGATTTCGACGCATTGGCACAAAACCTCTCCCAAAGAAATTTGGCGTGCCTGACGATCACACAGGCGCTCAACGATTGAAAGCGCCCGGGAACCCTGATACAATAGTGACAATGAATGGGAGGCGTTCCATGTACTACCAAAGAACATTGCCCAATGGCATTCGCGTCGTGGGGCAGCAGATTGAAGGATTTCACTCCGTAAGCGTTGGCATCTGGACGCGTACGGGTTCGGCCAACGAGCTTGGCGAAAAAGAGCGTGGTATTACGCACTTTATCGAGCACATGCTCTTCAAGGGGACGCAGCGTCGCACAGCACAGCAAATTGCCGCGGAGATGGACGGCATGGGGGGCATTTTAAACGCTTTTACGTCCAAGGAGTGCACCTGCTACCACGCGCGCGTCTCTGGTGAAAAGCTGGCGGAGGCATACGACATTCTCTCGGACATCGTACTGCACGCCACGCTCAACGAACAGGAGATGGAAAGGGAAAAAGGAGTCGTGCTGGAGGAAATCAACATGTCGGAAGACATGCCGGAGGACCTGGTGCACGAGCTTTTGGCACAGGCGTATTTTGGCGATCACGCGCTGGCGCTGCCGATTCTGGGCAACAAACAGAGCGTCAGCAGCTTTACGCGCGAGGATTTGCTCGATTATATGCACCGCCGCTACGTGCCGCAGACCATGGTGGTCGCAGCGGCCGGTGGATTTGATTTTGAGATGCTGTGCGATATGGTGGAGCGTACGCTGGGGCAGATGCCGCGCAGCGATCATGATTTGCCAGACTATCCGGCGTTTACACCGCACAGCGGTCGCGTGGTGTTGCGCGAAAAGCCCATTGAGCAGGCGCATCTGTGCATGGCCACACCCGCGTTTGCCCTGGGGGATGATCGGATTTTTGCGCTCTCGGTCCTCAACAACGCCTTTGGCGGCGGCATGTCCTCCCGTTTGTTCCAGAAGATTCGTGAAGAACGCGGCCTGGCCTACGACGTGTATTCGCATCCTTCCTCCTACTTGCAGTGCGGCGCCTTTACCATCTATACCGGCATCAACGCGGCGCACACGGAGAGCGTCATTGAGTTGGTCTTGCAGGAGATGGAAGAGGTCAAGCGCAACGGCTTGAGCAAGGAGGAGTTTACCCGCGCCAAGGACCAGCTCAAGGGGAATTATGTGCTGGGACTGGAATCCACCTCCTCGCGCATGAATGCGCTGGGCAAGGCAATGACCATGCAGGGAGAGCTGCGCACCGCAGAGCAAATGCTGGAGGGAATCGAAAAGGTGGATATGGACGCTGTCGCGGCCATTCTTCCGACTGTGTTTGATTTGGATCGCTTGAGCATCAGCGCCGTGGGCAATATTCGGCCCGACGCCATTCGGAAAGCGGTCGGAAAGTGATTTTTACAATTGAAGAGGGGCAGAGCCATGGATAAATTGGACGAGATTTTTGCCTTGCAGGGGCAGTTTGATGCAGAACTTCTGGAAAGGCGCAACCTGTCTCACATCACCTATGATGAATGGATGCAAAAGGAGACGCTGGCGCTGATCAGCGAATTGTGCGAAATGCTGCGGGAGACCAACTTCAAGTGGTGGAAGAACCCGCAGGAAAACAATATGGACGCCGTGCGCGAGGAGCTGGTGGACGTGCTGCATTTCTTTGTCAGCATGTGCATCAAATCCGGCATGACCAGTGCGGAATTACATCGCCTGTACCTTGCGAAGAATCAGGAGAATTTTGATCGCCAGCACGGAAAGAGCCAAAAGCCTGGCTATGCCTTACAGGAACACACAGACCCGGGGGAGCCGCGCGCTTGATTGTCGCTTCCCGCAAAGAGCCGCAAGGCTCTTTTTTATCTCTCTTTTTTAGAAAATAATGCGTCCCCGCCATGTAAGCAAGAAATCGACTGATGCATAATCGCATCTAAGAATGCGCTGGCTGTCCGCGACAAATAGCGTTTTCTATGCCAGAAGACAATGATCTGCGTACACATCTCCATGTCGTCCAACTTGAAGATGCGCAGTTTCCGCTGTATGCTTCGCTCACTTTCCTCATACAACGCGGTGGAAGGGAGAATGGCTGCGCCAATTCCCATGTGTACCTGCATTAACGTTGTGCGTGATTCAGCAGTCGTAGAGACAAATCTCGGCGTCAGTCCATATCGCGCAAAGGCACGGATTAGGTATGGCTGTGACGAACGGCTGGCAATTAATGGTACTGCAGCCAGTTTAGGCAAGGTAATGGTATCGCCGTCATAGGGTAGATGATGGGCGTGCGCACACACCAGCATATGGACGGGAGGCATTGAAATCCATTCGATCTGTTCGCTCATCAAGTAGTTGTCTCGAAGTACGCCCAGTGCAAACTCAATTTCTCCCTTTTCAATTAGCGCCGTCATCTCTGAAATACTTCCTTCCAGCAGATTGTACTGTACCAATGGATGCTGCCTATAAAATTTGTCCATTGCCTTGTGAATCAAGTACAAGCCCGAGTGCGAAGTGCCAAAGTGCAACGTTCCGTACAGTTCCTTACCCAAGTCACGGATTTGTTGCCCAGCCATATCTGCCATGGCAATGATTTGCTGTGCCTTCTGGTAAAATAGCATACCAGCTTGTGTCAGGCGGATACCTTTGGGTAACCGTAAAAAGAGCGGGGTTCCCAGTTCTTCCTCTAACAATTTGATCTGATACGTGACGGATGGTTGCGAGATCGTCAAACATTTCGCGGCAGCACATACCCCTTTTTCCTGTACAACAGTTATAAAATAGCGCATTTGTTTAAGCTCCATTTTGACACCTCATTAAATTATTAGATCAATTCAATCAGAAAACGGTATTTTTCAATCAGGTATTTCGATTATATACTGAATTATATAAAAAGGAAATACGTTTGAAAAGCATACCGGAGAAATACGGTAAAGAATGCACGGAAAGGCGTGAGGGCGACTGAGTAGGTAACAACCGTAGTTAAGAAAAGGAGTATTGCTGGCCAATTGTGAAGAGAGGTGCTTAATTTGACATTACTACAGGCAATTCTTTTAGGCGGTATTTATTATTTAAACGTGTATCATCCGGGACAAGGCTCCAATACTATTGTCTTCGCACCGCTATGTGTGGTCTTACTGGTAGGCCTTGTACTGGGTGATGTCCCAACAGCCATGAAAGTCGGCGCCACTATTCAACCGCTATATCTAGCGTTCAGCAGTGCTGGTGGCACCATTGCACAGGACAAGTGTGCTGCAGGACTGGTTCCAGCTGCTGTGGTGCTGACTACCGGCATGTCGATGGATATGGCCATCGCGCTGTCGGTCACAGTTTCCATCGTCTTGGCCCAACTGCACACCGTACGCCGTATCGTAGCGGCCACGTGGGTGCATATGGCAGACCGATACGCGGAAGAGGGCAATATCCGCGGTATCATGCTTTGCAACTTCCTGTACAATTCGCTAGCAAAGGTGGTCATCTTTTGGGTACCAATGACAATGATGTTGTATTTTGGGGCGGATTTTATTGGCAACGTTATGAGCAATCTGCCACTGTGGTTAGAGCGCGGCCTATCCGTTACTGGCAAGATGATGCCTGCACTTGGTTATGCCATGACAATCCAGATGATCGGCCGGCGTGAACTGATTCCGTACTTTATTGGGGGATTTTTCTTTGCAAAATACTCCGGACTTGCAACTATGCCGTTAGCCTGTACGGCGTTGTTTATCGCATTTTTAGATATGCGTTTCAGTTCGCGAATGCAAACCTCTGGAACCTCAGCGGATAGTCTGCTTAGTAGTTTTCGAGGCAAGAATGCTCAAGAAGCAAGCGACCAGCGTGTGCTGAGCAAACGGGATATCACCAAAGCTTGGTTGCGCTGGTGGTGGGGGATTGAGCAATGCAACAGCTTTGAGCGTTTACAGGCAGTCGGCTTCTGTTGCACGATTGCTCCCATCCTCAAAAAGCTATATCCAAATGATAAGCAGGCGCTGGTAGAGGGGCTCAAGCGTCATATGACTTTCTTTAATACACAGGGTATCTGGGGTGCGGTCATCCCCGGTATTGTTATCTCTCTTGAGGAACAGCGTGCAATGGGCGCTCCTATCGCGGATTCTGCCATCATCGGCATTAAGACCGGCCTGATGGGCCCTATGGCAGGCATTGGCGACACTATCGATTGGTCCACCGTCCGTCCGCTGTTGCTCGCTTTCTTTGTACCCTATGGACTGGAAGGACACTGGTGGGCAGCCGTTTTGCCGTGGTTGATTCAATTTGCTATGACGCAGGCAGAGGGATACAGTTTTATCCATATGGGCTATCGATTGGGCACGCAGGCTGCGACGTCACTGCTGCAATCGGGCCAGATTCAGCAGGTAATTACATTTTTCGGTGTCATGGGACTGTTCATGATGGGCGGCCTGTCTGCAAGCCTTGTCGACCTGCAGATTGGCCTCGTTATCCCAACCAGCGGTACACCGATGAACGTTCAGACTGATATCCTCGACAAGATCCTCCCCGGCTTGCTTTCCATCTTGTTAATCTTTGGTATCTACGGATATCTACGCAAAAAGGGAAATATGCTTAAGGCAGTCTTCTGGATTTTGGGGTTAGGGCTGCTGGGAGGTTCTCTGGGAATATTTGCCTGAGAAAAGGAGGAGTTATTCGTGATCGAAAAACGACATATGGGTGTCATCGTGGCACCGCACCGCGCAGAAGTACACACCGAACCGATAGGTGTATTGAAGCCCACTGATCTGCTGCTTAAAATGGAGACCAACAATATCTGTACCACCGACTATCAGCATTGGATGGGGCTACGGAATCACCAGGGATTTCCCATGGCTGGCGGGCATGAATGGTCTGCGATTGTGTTAGAAAAAGGGGCGGAAGTCACAGCTGCGTTAGAGGTCGGTGACCGCGTAGCGATGTGTTCCAACGGCTGTGGCATGTGTGATAGTTGCCGTGCAGGTTTGACCAGCGAGTGCAAAGCCAAAGCGCGTAAGCTCATTAACGGCTACTATGGCAATCGCGGATTTTCAAACTACCGAATTGTAGATCAGAAGGATGTGTTGCGTATAGCAAATGATATCCCACCTGCTGAAGCAGGCTTTCTAGAGCCGGTATCCACAGTGGTATCTGGCATCAAAAAGGCGCGCGTTGTTCCTGGTGAGACGATAGTCGTACTAGGGGCAGGAACTATGGGACTTTTGAACGCGCAAGTAGCACATGCTTATGGAGCCCAGGTGATAATAACAGAAATCTCGGAAAAGAAGTTGGACCGTGCTTCATCCATGGGCATCGCACAAGTAGTGAATGCGAAAGAAAACGATCCCGTTGAGGCTATTAAAAGGCTCACCGGTGGTAGGGGAGCAGATGTTGTCATTCCAGCTGTGGGCAACTCCATTGCCTATCAGCAAGCATACCAGATGCTTAAACCATCCCGCGGTCGCATGTTGTTGTTTGCGGCCGGATATCCTGAACCAGAATTACCGCTACATATGAATGAATTGCATTACCGACGCATTGAGATTATTGGGACAATGAATGCAAACGTTACAGATTATCGCGAAGCCGCCTCCATGATTTCTAATAAAAGGGTGTGTTGTCGCTATTCTCTGGAAGGACAGACTTTTGGTCTCAAAGACATTCAAAAGGCGTATGAGGCAGCAGCCACGCCGGATACATACCGCATCACTGTGGATTTACAGGATGTGGAATAGCTACAAATCCTTTTGATAAAAGAGGAGCGCTTTCGCTCCTCTTTTTCATATTGCCAAATGCTTGATGCCTCACACTTTTGTGTTTATAGAATAGGATGCTTTGAGGAGAAAGGAGGGATTTGATGCAGGGAATGATTGTCGGTGGCGATGCGCGCAGCCGCGATCTTACTAGCCTGCTGCGCAAGGAGGGGGCTGCGGTTTCACATGCGTTGGAGACGCAACCGCAAATCGACTGGCAGCAGCTGGGCCAGATGGATTTCGTCGTGCTGCCCGCCAATTTTTTGGGCGGTGTCGTGCGCGGACAGGCGGGGCAGGTCAGTGGCATCGAGATTGCCCGGCACCTCAAGCGGGGTGCACAGCTGTACTGTGGCAAGGCGGATGAAGCCATGCGTGAACAGTGCAAGCGAGGCGAGGTCCTGCTGATCGAAATGCTGCAGGACCCTGTCTTTGTCCACCAGAATGCGCTATTGACGGCCGAGGCGGCCGTGATGCGTGCCATTGCACTGACGGAAGAGACACTGTACCAATCCCGGTGCGCCGTGATCGGGGCCGGGCGAATTGCACAGGGGCTGTTGCCGCTGCTGCGCGGATTCACTTCACACCTTACGATGGTCGCGCGCAAGCGACTCGTGCGCGAACAGGCGCGGTGGCAGGGCGTACGGGCAGAACCGTTTGCGCAGCTGCCGTGTGTGTTGCAGGCGGCGGACTTTGTATTCAATACCGTCCCTGCGCGCGTCCTGTCCCCCTCGCTTGTGGCACAAATGCGACCGGGCGCCGTGTACATGGAACTCGCCTCGCCGCCATACGGGATGGAGCCTGAACGCGCGCCTGAACACATCGTCTATGCATTGGAAGCCGGCCTGCCTGGGAAGGTGTCGCCGCGGGCAGCCGCGCGTGCCATGCAACAAGTACTCGTACATACCTGGGAGGAAACACAATGGAAGATATCAGAGGCAAGCGAATCGGATTCGCCATGACCGGTTCCTTTTGCACCATCGATCTGGTGCTGCCGTGGATGCAGGAACTGGTCGATCTAGGTGCGGATGTGATTCCCATCTTTTCCACGCATGTCGGTCAGATGGATACGCGCTTTAATCCGGCACAGATCGTGCGGCAAAAAGTGATCGCCATCTGCGGCAAAGAACCGATTGAAACCATCCAGCAGGCGGAGCCCATCGGCCCGCAGAAGTTGCTGGACATGGTGCTGATTGCACCGTGCACCGGCAATACCATGGCCAAGCTGGCAAACGCCATCACCGATACGCCGGCGCTCATGGCGGCCAAGTCGCATCTGCGCAACGGCCGTCCGGTGTTGCTGGCCATCGCAACCAATGACGGACTATCCGCCAATGCGCGCAATCTGGGGCAATTGCTCAACGCCAAGCATATCTACTTTGTCCCCTTCGGGCAGGATGGGCATGCGGTCAAGGCCAATTCCATCCAATCGCATTTCGCCCGCATCCCCGCGGCTGTCGCCGCCGCGCTGGAAGAGCGGCAACTGCAGCCCCTGCTGCTGGGCCCCGGCGAATGCCTGAAGGAAACCGTGTAAAGCGGCTCTTGAAAAGCACGTGGAAATTGTGTATCCACGTGCTTTTCATTTGTTTGTTTTGCAGCTGAAAATTGTGTATAATAACATAGATAGTATGGCGAACACAGTTTCGTACAAAAAGGGGTAAGGTATGGCGGCAAGAAGGAAAAAGAAGCGCACATTGGCACAGGAGATCGCGGGCGTTGTCTTGGTTTCTGTCGCCATCCTGTTGGCACTGAGTATCTATTCCAATGCCAGCGGTGTGGTCGGCGGATTTGTTCGCAGGGTCTGTCTGGGCACACTGGGCCTCACAGCATACGCAATGCCTTTTGCTCTTGCGGTGATGGGCATTTATTTTGTGCTGTATGCCAAGAAAAAAGTGCAGGTGGGCAAGGTGGTGTGCTATACGCTCATCGCGCTGAGTCTGTTGTCAGTGGTCCATCTGATCTTTACGCCGCGCATCGCAGCCAACGGATTCATCGAGTTTGTGCGCAGGTCGTATGAACTCGGCGTCAATATGCACCAGGGCGCCGGGGCGTTTGCCGCGCTGTTCACGTACCCCATCCTGTACCTTTTTGGCGTTTGGGGGGCGTACATTTTCTACTTTGCCGTCATGGTCATCTGCATTCTCATCAGCACCAATCTCTCCCTGCGCGCCGTGCAAAAGGATGCGAGCAAAAAGGTGCAGCAGATGCGCACCAAGCGGCAAGAAAAGGTGCAGCAGCGCCAGCAGCGCAGGCAGGCGGAAGAATTGATGGCGATGGAAGAGGGCAGCACGCACGGTGGGCTGCGCATCTTCAACATGTTGGAGGATGAAGATGAAGCGAATCCGGAAGATCTCCCCACGGGCCGGCGCGTAGCGGATGCGGACGATGGGCTTGAATTTATCCCGGGCTTTTCCCGCGCCAGCGAATTGACGGCTCGCTATGCGCCTTGGCGTGAAACGGACGACGCCTATTTTGCAGATGACGATTCGGCGCCGCGCAAATCAGATACATGGGATGCGCCCCCGGAGCAGAATGCGTACGACGGCGTTTCGGACGGCGCAGCCGACGACGTCCCCTGGGAGGAATTGGACCCGCAGGCGCCGCCACAGGCACAGGATTCACCCTGGGAGACGGAAGACGATCTGCTGGATGCAGAGTACGTCAAGCCAATCCCACACGACGATTCGCTGTCTCACGCTGGCGAACGGGCCTATACTTCTTCCATGGGGGTAGGGTCGTTTGGTATCGAACGGACGTCAGAAGATCCCGAGTGTGAACAGAAGATCGAGCTGCCGCACCGGCAGCCCATTGGCAAAAGCGCATCGACCGGAATCGGCGCCACGACGGCTACGCCCTCTCCGGCCCCACCTGCGCCGCCACAGCCGGCGCCCAAGCCGTATATCATCCCCCCGTTGACCATGCTCTCCAAGCAGGGCACGCAGTCCGGCGAGGACCGGCGCCGTCTGCAGCTGGAGAACAACGCAAATGCGGCGTTGTTGGAGCGCACGTTTGACACGTTCGGCATCTCCGTCAAAGTGACAAACGTCGTTTCCGGCCCCGCCATTACGCGCTTTGAAGTGCTGCCTGCGCCGGGCGTACGCGTCAACCGAATTGCCAATCTATCGGATGACATCGCGCTTTCGCTTGCAGCTTCCAGCGTGCGCATTGAAGCGCCCATACCCGGCAAAAACGCCGTGGGCATTGAGGTTCCCAACCGCACGCGCATCTCGGTCATGCTGCGCGATGTCCTCAGCACCGATGCGTATCAGCATCACAAGAGCAAGCTGGCGGTCGGCCTGGGCAAGGACATTGCGGGCCGCGAAGTCGTGATCGATCTGGCCAAGATGCCGCACCTGCTCATTGCCGGTACCACCGGCAGTGGCAAGAGCGTGTGCGTCAATACACTCATCGCCAGCCTGCTGTTCCGCACGACGCCGGAAGAGGTCAAACTCATCATGATCGACCCCAAAAAGGTCGAGTTCGTGCCGTATAACAACATCCCGCAGCTGGTGGTGCCCGTTGTGACGGAGCCCAAAAAGGCGGCAGGGGCACTGCATGGGGCAGTGGAAGAGATGATGCGTCGCTACAGCCTGTTTGCCGAGCGTGGCGCGCGCGATATCGGCCGGTATAACGACATTATGAAGATGATGGACGAGCCACGGCTGCCATATGAAGTGATCTTCATCGACGAGTTGGCCGACCTCATGATGGTGGCGGCCAAAGAGGTGGAGGAAGCCGTATGCCGCATTGCGCAGATGGGCCGCGCGGCGGGCATTCATCTGGTCATTGCGACCCAGCGCCCGAGCGTGGACGTGGTCACCGGCCTGATCAAGGCCAATTTCCCCTCGCGCATTGCGCTTTCGGTCTCAAGCCAGACGGATTCGCGTACGATTCTGGATCAGGGCGGCGCAGAGAAGCTGTTGGGCAATGGCGATATGCTGTTCCATACGCCCTCTACGCCCAAACCCATACGCATTCAGGGCGCATTCATTTCAGATCCCGAGGTACAGGCGCTGACGGATTTCATCAAGCAGGAAGGGCAGCAACCCGTATACGACGAGGCCGTACTCAAAGAGATGCACAAGGCGCTTGAGCTGGAGCAGGCAACGCAAAAGGCCGGCGCCCGGGGAGGCGGCGAGGAGGAAGAAGACGCGCTGCTGCATCAGGCGATCGATATCTTCCTGGATGCGGGGCAGGGCTCCACTTCGCTGCTGCAGCGCAGGCTGCGCATCGGCTATGGCCGTGCGGCGCGCCTTTTGGACGAAATTGCGGATATGGGTATCATTGGTCCGCCGGACGGCCCGCGTCCACGCAAGGTACTGATGACCCGCGCTGAATACGAACAAACCTTTGGAAGGGCGGAAGAGTAATTGGGGCAGACAATTGGCGTCATATCGCTGGGATGCAGCAAAAACCGCATCGACACCGAGCAGATGCTTGCGCTGTTGCGCCAGGCGGGATATGACTTTACCCAGCAGACAGAAGAGGCGGATCTGGTGATCATCAACACCTGTTCGTTCATTCAATCTGCCAAAGAGGAATCCATTGAAACGATTTTGGAAATTGCACAGCAGAAAAAGCGCCGTCCGCAGCTCAAGCTGCTGGTCACCGGATGCTTTCCCGAACGCTATCGGGAGGAGCTGGTAAAGGAATTGCCGGAGGTGGACGGATTTATGGGCGTCCACCAGTACGGCGCCGTCGTTTCAGTGGTGCAGCGCATTTTCTCAGGAGAGAAA
>DXZF01000407.1 GCA_019415425.1 Bacillota bacterium
ATGTCAAGGGCCGCGAGGAGATCTTGCGCGTACATGTCAAGGGCAAGCCGCTCTCGCCGGATGTGGATCTGCAGGTGATCGCCAAGCGCACGCCGTGGTTTACCGGCGCCGACCTTGAAAATGTGGTCAACGAGGCCGCCATCCTTTCGGCACGGCGCGGGCACAAGCGCATCAGCATGAAGGAGATCCTGGAGGCCATCAACCGCGTGACGGTCGGCCCCGAAAAGCGCAGCAGCGTGGTGACGGAAAAGGACAAGAAACTGGTGGCCTACCACGAGACCGGGCACGCCATCGTGGCGCACATGCTGCCGCACTGCGATCCGGTGCACGAGGTGTCCATCGTGCCGCGCGGCCAGGCGGGCGGCTACACCATGACGCTCTCGCCCGAGGACACCAAGTACATGACCAAGAGCAAGATGCTGGACGATATCGCCATGAGCCTGGGCGGCCGCGCCGCCGAGGAGATCATGCTGGACGAGGTCTCCACCGGCGATTACTCCGACCTCAAACAGGCCAGCTCCATGGCCCGCAAGATGGTGGTGGAGCTGGGCATGAGCGAGAAGGTGGGCACCATCTACTACGGCGGCGAACACGAGGTGTTCCTGGGCCGCGATTACGGCCAGACGCGCTCGTACTCCGAGGCGGTGGCGGCGCTGATCGATGAAGAGGTGCGCGCCATCATCGAAAACGGCCTTGCAACGGCCAAACGCATTTTGCAGGAAAACCACGACAAGGTCGAAGCGGTGGCGCAGAAGCTGATGGAAGTGGAGAAGCTGGACGGCGCTGAGTTCGAACAGATTGTGGGGCCGCGCCCCGCCGGTGCGGTGCAGGAATCCCAACTGTGGCAGGCGGAATTGCCGCAGGCCGGGCCGCAGAGCGAACCCGCGGTGCAGACCGAAGAGGCGTAACCCGAAACATACAAAAGGCGACCCTGCAGGGTCGCCTTTTTTGCATGGGGACGCGCTCAGGGGCGGTGCGCCTCTTTTGGACACGGCCGGCCCGGTCGCGTGAGCCAAAGCGACGCGTTTGCCCCAGCACCGGCGCTGCGCGCAACAAAAAAGCGCCGCATTGCGGCGCTTTTGCCATTTGATCAGATCAATTCCGGCTTGACGTCGTCGGGCACGGGGCAGATGTACGTGCCGCCCGTGGTCTCCCGGTACTCCTGCTGCGCCCTTTGCAACAGGTCGGGATCCTGCATGGCGCGGACGGCTGCCAGCGCCATGGCCTTGCCCGCGGCCAGCAGGCCCTTGTGCGCGATGGAGGAGCCGCTCATCGACGTCACCTGCCAGGAATGGCCCGGCGTGCCCACACTCCAGCACGTGGCGGTGAGCTGCGCCGTGGGCGTGGCGTAGCTGACGTCGCCCACATCGGTGGAACCCGGCTCGTGGTAGTCGACCATCCGGTACGGGAACACGGTATCGCACAATACCTTCTGGCGCGCCTCCTTGCCGTACTGTGCGCCGAAGTTTACATCGATCTTCTGGATGAAAGCGTCGACCTCGGCCTCGGAATAGTGGAACTGTTTGGCCAGCGCGATGTCTTTTTCGTCAAAGGCCGGGGCGCCGGTCTGCACAAAGCACTCGTGCAGAAGGCGGCTCAACACGTCGTTGGGCACGTAGTCGCACAGGCCCTCGTTGATTTCAATGGTCAACTGCGTGTCGGTCATCAGCGCCGCGCCGCGCGCCACGTTCTGCACCCGCTCCAGCAGCGCCAGGCATTGTTTGACCCTGGGCGCGCGCACAAAGTAGTGCACGCACGCCTGGTCCTGCACCACGTTGGGGGACAGTCCGCCCGCATCGCGGTACGCGTAGTGCATGCGGTGGTCGGTGGGAATGTGCTCGCGCAGGTAATTGACGCCTACATTGGTCAGCTCCACCGCGTCCAGCGCGCTGCGGCCCAGATGCGGCGCAGCGGCGGCGTGTGCCGTGCGCCCCTTGAAGTGGAACATCACGCTGATGCACGCCAGCGTACTGCTGCCCTTGACGCCGTTGAACCCGCCCGGATGCCAGGTGAACGCCC
>DXZF01000408.1 GCA_019415425.1 Bacillota bacterium
CCTACTACCGCGTGGTGCGCGGCGATACGCTCTCTGCCATCGCGCAGCGCTTTGGCGTCACGGTACAGGATCTGGTACAGTGGAACGGCCTGACCGATCCCAACCGGATCCGCGTCGGCCAGTTGCTCAAGCTGACGGTCACGTATCAGAGCCAGCCACATCCCGATACCACCACGGTCACCGTGGCCCGCGGCGATACGCTCTCGGCGCTGGCCAAGCGCTACGGCACCACCGTCGCCTCGCTGGTCAACCTCAACGGCATTGCAAACCCCGACCGCATCTATACGGGCGAGGTGCTGCGCGTGCGCGCGGGTAACAGCGAAGCGGGCGACAGCACGTACACCGTGCGCCGTGGCGATACGCTGTCCGCCATCGCACAGCGGTTCCACACCACTGTGGCACATCTCAAGCGCCTCAATCGCATTCAGAATGCAGACCTCATCTTCCCGGGGCAGATTCTGGAGCTGGCCGCAGGCCGCTAAACCGTACAAAAACCAAAGAGAGCGCCACTGCCCGTGGTGCTCTCTGATTTTCAATGTGCTTGTCCACTGCCCTGCTGCATCTTGTAGGCCAGATATCCGTCCAACCCGTCCAGATCGCTGGCAATCAAATGCTTGGCGCCCGATGCCTTCATCACCGCCCGTGCAATCATACAGCCCGAGACGATCACGTCTGCCCGCCTGGGGTCCATGCCCGGCAGCTTTTGGCGCTGCTCCAGCGGCACCGAGATCAGCAGGTTGAGCATCTGATTGACTTCGTCAAAGTCCATCGTACAGCCGTTGACAGCCTGTGCATCGTATTGCGGCAGCTTCAGGTACAGCATCGCCAACTGTGTGGCGGTTCCGCCCACGCCCAAGATGCTGTCGACCTGTTCATCTCCCAGTACGTTGTCGCACAGGATGCGTGCCTTGCGCTTGCCCTCATCGCCCATGGCCAGCAGCTGCAGCGGCCCAATGTCGCCGCCGGTACCCAAAAATCGCTCCAGGATCGTCACGCATCCCAATCGCACGGAAAACGACTTGAGCTGCCCATCCTTCTCCCGCGACAGCTCAGTCGAACCGCCGCCGATGTCCATCACCACCTGGCCCGGGCGCGCTGCGCCCCGGTACGCCACCATGGCCTCTGTCATCTCGTCCATGATCTCTGCACAGATGCCCGGCAACTGGTTGATGCGGTCGATCAGGGCCTGTCCGTTCTGCGCTTGCCGCGCAGCGCTGGTGGCATAACAGTACACCGGCAACTGGCTGCCAAACGCCTTGGCATCTTGCAATAGCGCCCCTACAGCCGCCACCGTGCGCTCCATGGCCGCATCGCTGAGCACGCCGCTCTGTGCCAGCCCCTCGCCCAACCGCGTGATAATCACCTGTTTTGCGCCCCGCCACCTGGTCCCGTCGAATTGCGCGTTGAGCAGCCGAACGGAGTGGGTGCCGATATCGATCGCGGATGCTTTCGTCCCTGTCTGCATGTCTACCTCCAAAATCAAAAAAGCCGCGAAGGCGCGGCTCTGCTTCCCCTACCTGCCGCGGCCTCCGCCGTTTTTCTTGCGAATGCTGCGCTTGAGGTCGAGCTGGCGCTCCTCGGACTGCTTCATGAACTTGGCCAGGACATCGTCAAAC
>DXZF01000409.1 GCA_019415425.1 Bacillota bacterium
GTATACAGGCGTACGATGGGTTCGATGTCCTGGGGCACATCACGTATTATTCCCGCTACAATCCCGGCCCGGACCGGGAAATGCACTATACCGATGCGCCCGATGCCTTTGACACGCTGTTCAAGATGCTCATTGCGCACGGCAAGGGCATCGAGATCAACACCTCCGTGCAGGACAAGATGGGCTTTTTCTGCCCGGACTACGACATCGTCAAGCGGTATAGGGAATTGGGTGGCGAAGTGATCACCATCGGCTCCGACGCACACGTGCCGGAACGCATTTGCGCCAATTACGAGGCCGCCTGCGCCATGCTCAAGCGCGCGGGGTTTGAGGCCATCTGCACGTTTGATCAGCACAGGCCTTCGTTTGTGCGCATCTGAAAGCGAGCGGGTTGCATGCGAGAGAACGCCCAAACAAAATGGCACGTACATCCCGGCATTTGCGATATGCACGTGCACTCCACGCACTCTGCCGACGGCCGTTCGGATATGCAGGCGTACTGTGAGCAGGCGCTGGCCAAGGGCGTCAAGGTGCTGTGCTTTACCGAGCACTTTAACAATCACCCCAACGACGTCTGCTACGGCACATACGATCCCGATGCGTACTTTGAGGCGTTGCGCGTCATGCAGGCGCGCTATGCAGGGGCAT
This sequence comes from Bacillota bacterium, assembly GCA_019415425.1. GTDB lineage: Bacteria > Bacillota > Clostridia > Christensenellales > QAND01 > Allochristensenella. Next base: position 649 of record DXZF01000409.1, read on the forward strand.
TGGAGCTTCTGGCAGGGCTGGAATTTGCCGAGCCACAGGAGTATCCGCGCGATCTGGCGCGGCTGCGGCAATACCCCTATGACTGCATTCTGGGTTCACAGCACTTTGTGGGCGATACGTTTTTGGGCCGGTTGCTGCAAGCGGGCGTGCCGCCTGCGCAGGTATGCGATGCGTACTGGACGGCGATGGACGCGCTGATTGAGGCGGGCGGCATCGACATGATCGCACATTTTGACTTCCCCAAACGGTATCTGCAAGATCCTGCGGCCGTGTTCGACGAGGCGCGTATACGCGCCTTGTTGCGCAAGGCGATCGCCAAGGGGATTGGCCTTGAGATCAACACCTCACCGCTGCGAAACGGACGCACAGCCTGTATGCCGGGGCCGGAAATTCTGGAAATCTACGTGCAGGAGGGCGGCACACGCGTTACGTTGGGGTCGGATGCACATCACGCGCAGGAGTTGGCGGCCCATCATGCGGCATTGATGGAACAGTTGCCCGCCTCCCTTTGCGTGGGGATTTTCCGCCAGCATCGGTTTGTGCCCATGGCGGCGCTGTAAACAGCCCCCTCCTTCATCCTGCAGTGAGAGAAGCACGACGCGAGAGCGAGCGCAATCCAGCGCCCGGCCAATTGGCCGGGCGCTGTTTGCTCGTTACGCGCGTCTGCCCACGCGCATGCGCTGCGAAAAAGAGAATGGACAAGAGGAGGAACGATGGCGCTGCGTGTGGCGGGCCGCACCATCGTGTGTGGCAAACACAGTCGCACGAGCGCGCCGTTTTTCGCCAAAACAAAAGGGACCTCGTAAAGAGGTCCCTTTTTGGGCAGGATGGATTACATCTTGCTCAGTTTCTCGTAGTACGCACGGCGATCCTTGGCTTCCTGCTCCTGACGCGTAAAGAGCTGTTCGGCCAGTTCCGGATGCTGCGCGGCCAGCGAACGGTAGCGGTTCTCGCCCATCAGGAAGGCGCGGAAGTCGCCTTGCGGCTCCTTGCCATCCAGCACGAACGGGTTTTTGCCCTCGTTGGCGAGCTGCGGGTTGTAGCGGTACAGCGGCCAGTAACCGGCCTCCACAGCCGCTTTCTCTTCCGCCTGCGATTTGCCCATGTTGATGCCGTGGTTGATGCACGGGGCATAGGCGATCACGATGGACGGGCCCGGGTACGCTTCCGCTTCGGCAATGGCCTTGACAGCCTGCGCCTGGTTGGCACCCATGGCGATGGACGCCACGTAGATGTACCCGTAGGACATGGAGATCAGGCCCAAATCCTTTTTGCGGGTGCGCTTACCGGCCGCCGCAAACTTGGCGATGGAGCCGGTCGGGGTGGCCTTGCTGGCCTGGCCGCCGGTGTTGGAGTACACTTCGGTATCCAGAACCAGGATGTTGATGTCCTCGCCCATGGCAAGCACGTGACCCAGGCCGCCGTAACCGATATCGTACGCCCAGCCGTCGCCGCCGAAGCACCAGATGGACTTCTTGACCAGCTGATCGGCGTTGTCGAGGATGAACTGCAGCTTCTCAGCGTTGGCCGCATCCGCCTGGATGGCATCCGGCAACAGCGCCTTGATCTTCTCGCTCGCCTCTTGCGAAGCAGCGCCTTCCATCTTGTGCTCCATCCAGAAGGTGAACGCATCTTTGACTTCGGCCGAGCAGCCGTTCTCGATGCACTCGTTCATGTACTGCTCCATCTGCTTTTTGCGCTGGTTGGCCGCAACACGCATGCCGTAGCCAAACTCGGCGTTGTCCTCAAACAGGGAGTTTGCCCACGCCGGGCCATGGCCCTTCTCGTTGACGGTGTACGGGCAGGTCGGGGCGCTGCCGCCGTAGATGGAAGAGCAGCCCGTGGCGTTGGCGATCATCATGCGGTCGCCGAACAGCTGCGTGACCAGCTTGACGTACGGGGTCTCGCCGCAGCCCGCGCAGGCGCCCGAGAACTCAAACAGCGGCTGTTTGAACTGGCTGCCTTTGACGGTGTACGGGTTGATGGCCACATCGGCCTTGGGCAGTTTGGTCGCGTAATCCCAGTTGGCTTCCTCGGCCTGCAGGGATTCCAACGGCTCCATGACAAGCGCTTTCTGCTTGGACGGGCAGATATCCGCACAGTTGCCGCAGCCGGTGCAATCCAACGGGGACAGCTGGATGCGGAACTGGTAACCCGCAAGCTCCTTGCCGATGGCGGGTTTGGTGACAAACGTCTCAGGAGCACCCTGCAGATCTTCCGGCTTGGCGATCACAGGGCGAATGCAGGCGTGCGGGCACACGAAGGAGCACTGGTTGCACTGGATGCAGTTTTCCATGATCCAACGCGGTGCCTTGATGGCCACGCCGCGCTTTTCAAACTTGGTGGTGCCCACCGGCACGACGCCGTCCGGGCTGAGCGCGGACACCGGCAACGTATCGCCTTCCTGCCTGGCGATCGGGTAGACGAAGTTGTCGTAGTACTCGTCGCCCGACAGGCCGACCAGTGCGGCGCCCGTGGTCGCGTCTTTCCACGCGGCGGGGATCTCCACCTCGTGCAGGCCGTCAATGGCCGCATCGATGGCCGCATAGTTCATGTTGACGACCTTTTCGCCCTTCTTGCCGTAGGACTTCAGAACGGCCTGTTTCATGTATTTTTCCGCATCTTCGTACGGGATCACGTTGGCGATCTTGAAGAAGGCTGCCTGCATGATGGTGTTGATGCGGCCGCCCATGCCCACTTCGCCCGCGATCTTCACCGCGTCGATGGTGTAGAACTTGAGGTTCTTGCGCGCCAGCGCCTGTTTGACTTCCTTGGGCAGGTGCGTCTCCAACTGCGCCTGATCCCACGGGCAGTTCAACAGGAACGTGCCGCCGTCCTTCAACTTGGACAGCATGTCGTAACGGGTGATGTACGAGGTGTTGTGGCACGCGACAAAGTCAGCGACATCGATCAGGTACGGCGACTGGATCGGGTTCTTGCCAAAGCGCAGGTGGCTGATGGTGATGCCGCCCGACTTCTTGCTGTCGTACACGAAGTAGCCCTGTGCATACAGGTCGGTGTGGTCGCCGATGATCTTGATGGAGTTCTTGTTGGCGCCCACGGTGCCGTCGGAACCCAGGCCGTAGAACATGCCGCGGAAGGTGCCCTCGGCCGCGGTGTCAATCTGATCCACCACCGGCAGCGAGAGGCCGGTCACATCGTCGTTGATACCGACGGTGAAGCGCTTTTTGGGCTCGTCCTTCTGCAGGTTCTGGTAGATGGCGTTGATCATGGACGGGTTGAATTCCTTGCTGCCCATGCCGTAGCGGCCACCGGTGACGACGATGTGCGTCATGCCGGCGTTGTACAGCGCGGTCTGCACGTCCTGCAGCAGCGGCTCGCCCGCGCTGCCGGGCTCTTTGGTGCGGTCCATGACGGCCACTTTCTTGACGGTGCTGGGCAGCGCCGCCACGAATTTGGCTTCGGCAAACGGACGGTACAGGCGCACCTTGATCATGCCGACCTTTTGGCCCTGCTTGACCAGATACTCCACCGTCTCCTGCACGGCGTCTCCACCCGAACCCATGATGATGATCACGTTCTCGGCATCCGGCGCGCCGTAGTAGTCGAACAGGTTGTAATGGCGGCCCGTCAACTCGCCGACCTGCTTCATGCAGCCCTCGACGATTTCAGGCACGGCGTCGTAGTACTTGTTGGACGCCTCGCGGCCCTGGAAGTAGATGTCGCCGTTCTGCGCCGTACCGCGCTGATCCGGGTGTTCCGGGTTCATGGCACGGTTGCGGAACGCCTGCACGGCATCCATGTCCACCAGCTTGGCGATGTCTTCGTAGTCGATCATCTCGACCTTCTGCACTTCGTGCGAGGTGCGGAAGCCGTCAAAGAAGCTCAAAAACGGCACGCGGGCCTTGAGCGTGGCCAGATGGGAGACCAGCGCCAGGTCCATGACTTCCTGCACCGAGGCAGAGGCCATCATGGCAAAACCCGTCTGGCGGCAGGCCATGACGTCGGCATGGTCGCCAAAGATGTTCAGCGCGTGTGCGGCCAGGGCGCGTGCGCTGACGTGGAACACACAGGGGAGCAACTCACCTGCGATCTTGTACATGTTGGGGATCATCAGCAAGAGGCCCTGCGAAGCGGTGAACGTCGTGGTGAGCGCACCCGCCGCAAGCGAGCCGTGCACAGCGCCTGCGGCGCCGCCTTCGCTCTGCATCTCGGCGATGGTCATCGTCTGACCAAAGATGTTTTTGCGTCCCGCTGCGGCCCACTCATCACAGTTTTCCGCCATGGGGGACGAGGGCGTAATGGGGTAGATGGCGGCAACATCGCTCATCGCATAGGCGATATGCGCAGCAGCGGTATTGCCGTCAATGGTCATGTACTTTGCCATTATGCAAACCTCCTTGGGTTTTGGTAGTCTTGGGTATCCGTCTCATTATATAGAGATTGTGCATAAATCGTCAAGGGAATTCGTGTGAAAACCACACGCTTGTGGGCGGTTGGCGGCACAAAATGCACGTGTGGCACACGGCTGTTTTTTGCCGCGCGGGGATGACAAAAATGCTTTTGCATGCTACAATGACAGCACAAGAAAGCGAGGGATGCAAATGCAGTCGAAAATCAGCCCGTTGGCGCGCACACTCACCCCGTATGTGCCGGGGGAACAGCCGGGTGCGGGCGAGGCGTGGATCAAGCTCAATACCAACGAAAACCCGTATCCGCCCTCTGCGCGCGTCGGCGCGGCGATCCAAGAGGCGATGGGGGAACTGGCGCTGTACCCCGACCCGTGCGCGCTCTCACTGCGCGAGGCGATCGCGGCGCAAAACGGCGTCACGGCGGACGAGGTGTTTGCGGGCAACGGTTCGGACGAAGTTTTGGCCATGTGTTTTCCCGCCTTTTTTGCCGGGCAGCCGTACCCGGTGCGCTTTGCCGATGTCACGTACAGCTTTTACAAGGTGTACGCTTCGCTCTTTTCGGTCCCGTGCCAGATCGTGCCGCTCAAAGCGGACTACACCATGGACGTGGACGCGTTCTGCGCCCCGCAGTGCAGCGGCATCCTCATCCCCAACCCCAACGCACCGACCGGGCTGCTGCTCGAGACGGGGGAAATTGAACGCATTTTGCGCGCGCACCCCGATTGCGTCGTGGTGATCGATGAAGCGTATATCGCCTTTGGGGGGCAAAGCATGGTATCATGGGTGCGAACGTATCCCAACCTCCTCGTGGTGCGCACGCTGAGCAAGGCGCATGCGCTGGCGGGCCTGCGCGTGGGCTATGCCATTGGGCAGCAGGAGCTGATCACGGCGCTGATGTGCATCAAGGACAGCTTCAACAGCTACCCGGTGGACCGGCTGGCGCAGGCGGGCGCGCGTGCGGCCGTTCTGGACGACGCGTATACGCGCGCACAGTGCCAGAAGGTGCAGCAGACGCGCGCGTGGACGACGCAGCAGCTGCGCGCGCGCGGGTTCACCGTGCTGGACAGCGCGGCCAACTTCGTCTTTGCACGCCCGCAGGACGGCGATGCGGCGCGCGTACACGCGGCGCTGCGCGACAGGCACGTGCTGGTGCGCTATTTCCCCGGCGCGCGTACCGGAGAATTTTTGCGCATCTCCATCGGTACCGATGCGCAGATGCGCGCGTTCATGGAGGCATTGGATACCATCTGAACCAAAGGAGTCAGGACGGATGGGAGATTTTGATTACATCGACGCACACGTGCACACGGCCTTTTCGCAGAGCGACTGCCAGCGGCCGATGGATGACTACCTGCAGATGCTGCGCGACGGCGTGGCGCGTGGATTCGGGTTTACCGATCACCTGCACCCGGGGCTGGAGGAGATGGGCAGAACGTATGCCAACTACCATCCCTTCGTGTTTGACGGCGCGGCGTACTGCAGGGCCATTGAAGCGGCGCGCGCCGAAGGGCTGTGTGTGTACAAGGGCGTGGAGGTCACCTACGAAAAGGGCGAGCACGCGCTGTGCGAGCGGCGCGCCATGCAGGATCCGTACGACTACATCGTGGGTTCGGCGCACTCGTTTGACGGGTTCTGGGTGACGCGGACGTACTGGCAGAGCGTGCAGCCGGGCCAGGCGTTTGTGGACATCGTCAACCGCTACTACGATGCGGTGCTGGACGTGCTGGAGGTGCCGTGGTTCGACATGGTGGCGCATATCGGCGTGTACAAGCGGTTCCTGGAGCCCGAGCATCGGCTGCTCGTGTACGCGCACGAGACCATCGAAGCGCGCGAGGAGGAAGTGGCCAAGGCGTGTGTGCACAGCGGCAAGGTGATCGAGGTCAATACTTCCGGGCTGACGGCGGCGGGCCAGCGCACCATGCCCAGCGATGCGTTTTTACAAAAGTACCTGCGCCATGGCGGCCATCGGGTGTGTTTGGCCAGCGACGGGCACGACACCACCAAGGTCAACCAGTGCTTTGCGCAGGCGGCGCAGATGCTGCGCGAAATCGGATTTACGCACCTGACGTATCCGTGGGACCTCGACCATCCCGAGGCGCTGTAGGCCAACGATCTATCCAAAAGGCGCGCGGAGCCGGCCGGCTCCGCGCGCCTTTCTCTTCTGCAATCCGTGGGTTTGCCGCAACGGCGGAACGCCTCAGCCCTTTTGCAGGTGTTCCTCGCGCCACGCCTTGAACAATGCGTGCTGGTGGGCCAGCATGGTGGGCGTGTCCAATCCGTAGGGGCACTTTTGCATGCACTGGTTGCAGTGCAGGCAGTCCTCCACCTTGCGCTGTTTTTCCCAGAATTCATCCGTCAAAAAGCGCTGATACGGCGAACGGGTCGCCAGCAGGTACACGCGGCCGGAAGTGGGGATATCGATGCCGACCGGGCAAGGCATGCAGTAGCCGCACGCCCGGCAGAACTCCTGGCTCAGGTCCTTGCGATCCTGCTCGATGATGGCCTGCATCTTTTCGTCCAGTGCCGGCGGGTTGGCGGTAAGGGCGAGGAACTCGTCCAATTCCCACTCGTGCTGGATGCCGTAGATGGGTACCACGTTTTCGTACTGGCGGATAAAGGTGAACGTCGCCGGCACATTGGCCACCATGCCGCCCGAGAGCGCCTTCATGGCGATAAAGCCCATGTCGTGCGCCTTGCAGCGCGCGAGCAGGTCCATCTCCACAT
>DXZF01000041.1 GCA_019415425.1 Bacillota bacterium
GGAACACGTACAACACCAGGCTGAAAAATGGCGACTTCGACCTGGCCTTTGCCGGATTTTCCATCGGCAACGACGGCGATTTGAGCTTTATCGTGGGCTCGGGCGCTTCGCAAAATTACAGCGGCTACACTTCCGCCACCATGGATGGCTATCTCAACACGTACATTGAGGCCACGGAGGAGACGGAGATCGTAGCGGCCGCATCCGATGTGCAGAAGCTGTTTGCCACAGATCTGCCGCTGATCAGCCTGTATTTTCGCACCAACTCCCTGGTGTGCTCCGCGGCCATACAGGGCATTCGCAACTCGCGCAATATGGAGGTCTACAAGGCCATTGAGCAGTGGTTCCTCTTGCGCGAAGAGGACGAGAATAAGGCAGCGACACCGCAATAGGGGGTTGACTTTTTGCATCGTTGATCTTATACTACATAGGCATGTGGAAGAAGTGCAAGCTTCTGTCCACGCCATGCGAGGGTGGCGGAACAGGCAGACGCGCACGTTTGAGGGGCGTGTGGGAGACCGTACGGGTTCAAGTCCCGTCCTTCGCACCAAAAAAGCACCGAAAGTTCGGTGCTTTTTTTGTTTCATGACATCATTCGTGACATCACCCCATATTTTCAAGAAAAAAAACGGCCATCTGTACACTGTATTTTTCCTTTTCCTTCGGAAATGTATGGAGGTAAATTTGTTCAAGCATTTGCGTTCCATCATGCCCCATCATCTCTGCGATATACCGCAACGGTATGCCCTGCAGCATGGCCTGTGAGGCAAAATAATGCCGTAGTTTATGGAAGCTGAACGGCTCGACCGGAATTGTTTTTATCTGCGCGCTCCAATCGCTTGACATACGGTGCGATGTCATCCCGGTTACAGGATCGTACGGGGAAGTGAGCACTCGATCGATTAACGCATCATTGGCATTCAAGACACGGTAACCGCTATATGACTTAGGAGCCTTTATCACCGCGCCGCGGTCGCTGTTTACCATTGCTTGCGAGATTGTGATGGTTTTCTTTTTTCTGTCCACAGAGGCTTTTTGAAGGCCGGCAATTTCAGACGCACGCAGACCAAGTTGCGTGGCCAATAGGAAGGGGAGCTCCAAACGTGTGCCGCGCAAATAATTGCTGATAATCTGGATATCTGCAGCGGATGGAATATGGATATCCTGCTTTTCCTTTTGGGGGAGTTTTGTATAGAATGATTTTTCCGGTGCGTACATTTTCATTACGGCACTGAAAAGACCGTGGAGATTTTTACAGGTTTTGGGTGATAGCCTTTCAGCGTACCTGTTCATCATCGCTTGTACGTCTTTTTGAGTAATTCGAGAAATACGTTTATTTTTTATATCGCCAAAATAGTTTTTGGCCACATTCCGATACCCCGAAACAGTGGAAGGTGACAAAACGTTTTCTTTTGATGCGATATATCCAGCGAGGGCTTCATCAAACGTGACGTCCTTATCCGCGCCGGTTCGGGCAAGGCTAAACTGCGCGGCTTCTACTTCCACCCGCTTTCGATCTGGGCCTGTAAACGTCTCGTAACGACGCACTCGCTTGCCATCAACCATTTCAGACCCTACATATACGCGTACTCTATAATTGCCAGAAGGCAATCGTTCCGCTTTTGGCATGTTAACCGCACCTCCTGCTCCTATCGTAACGCGGTGTTATTACCGACACTATGGCAGACAGAGCCTGCTTTTTGCTCCAAATCGGGCATTGGATGTCCGATCAGATCTTCCAACGCACGCGCAAGATATTTTGCGCGCGCATCCCTATTTGGGCCGGCAACCAAAATAATTTCCGTTTTATTACGATGGATGACAATTGCTCTTTCCATTGTTTTTATGGACACGTTGTCGTATACGGTGATGTTGTTCCCCTTGGCGTAGTCGATCAATCGGCATAGATACATGGTATCATCTCCAACAAATAAGAATAAATGTTCGTATTTTGGTCTCATTGTAAAATATTTACATTGTAATTTCAAGCAGATCGATCGAGATCATCATGCCGTTTTCATAATTTAAAAGGCCCCGGGCAGAGGCCTTTTTGTTCCAATGCGTTATCGATATAGATACTCACGCTTCTGTTGTTTGCATCCATGCATCGTTTTCATGGAAATAGGAGTACTGCAACAATGGCGCCGTGTCTGAAGAATCGGTTGTAAAAGCAATCCAACCGTCCGTTTCTCCACCACCGTATAAAGCTGAAAAATCATCCATACCTATAATCAGAGATGAATCGTTTTCAACTCCACTTGTTGAAATGAGATGAAAAGCAAGTGAATTCGGCTGGAAAGATATATCGGGATCATCGCAGGCCATCGATAGAGACACGTGAACCAAGAAGTACTCTTTTCCCTCTGGCGGCGCCCCATTGTACTCGTACCAGGCCTTAACCTGTTCAGATGCTGCGTCCCCCAGGAGAACATCAATGACGCGTAGCGTGAGCGTGTACCCTTCGGTGTCCTCAACACTTACACTTTCACCCAAAGGGGCAGGATCTGACCTGGTGTGCCCGACATTGCTCTTTGGCGCATCTGCCTGACCGCCCCCGCGTCCAGCAAGCGCCCCTACGCAGAGCAGTGCGCATAATAAACTGGCTACTTTTCTCACTTTCCTTATGCTCCTCTCTTTATAATCTGGCACTTTCCGTGCCAAAATCACAAATTTGCTTGTGACCAATCCAATTATAAAAAGTGCAACATTCCATATGAAATCCATCGAGAACAGTTTTCCTCTATTGAAATCAATGCCGGATTTAGGTTCTCATATAAGATTTCTTCCGCGGCACGCGTTGCATCTTCAAACCCCCGGCGATATGCTTCTTCTCGCGTTTCGCCACAACCGATCAAGGAAATCCCACATAGCAAAATGCAAACACCTGAAATCAATGTTTCATTGTACGCTGCTTCCTTTTCTTTGTTTTCATATCCTTATGGGAATGATTAGATACATCTTGGAGAATGTCGAGAATTGATACATACTACAATTGCCACAATCAATGAACATCAAAAAACTACATAATGATTTAGAAATTGATATCTATATACAGATTACGACAAGGGTTTCCAGAGGTAAAGATAAAGAGTTCCGAAAAATGAAAGGAATAAAACAGCATGAGGAGAATTGAAAAGCAGATGTATGATTCTGTTTACACTGAAACCTACCGTAAGAGCCTGGGAACCAAAGGCCTATGTCTATAGCTGACGATGGAGTTGGAAGAGACAAAGAACATAGTCGTATAATCAAGATGTTAAATGGTCGACTACCACCTGTACCGGGGGATTCTGGGTGAGCAGGAGGCGAGCGAGACGAAGAGACGCGCCGGATTGACTGCGCGGGAACGGAGGAACACGCCGCTGGAAAGCTACGAGAGCGGGATTCTGCGCACAAAGGACGATTCACTTCTGGTGTATGGCGATGACCCCTATTACACGACACTGGCGGATCTGTTTGCGCATGTGGGGAGGATGGATGAAGATGGGCTTATTCGGTGGAACGAAGAAAGATATCCCGGATTGGCGCCGGAACAGGCGGTTGCGCAGACTGCACGAGGAGAATCTGCGGCGGATCGCGTTGCAGATGTTCTGGTTAGAGGAGGAGATAGGCAGTACCGATCCAGGTTGGGAAGAAACGGTGGACGAAGTGATACGGTATCAGCAAGCGGGGCTGCTGGCCGAACCGGGGCCGATGATTCGGAAACTGCCGACAGGACTTCCGGCTCCCTCGTCAAAATGGGACGTTGGGTCGGTCTATCAGAGCGAGGTGGAGCGTTATATCAAGGAAGTGGACGAGAAAAAGGGCGATTGATTCAATCCCGAAACACTGAAGCCACTGCTCGGGAATATCAGGACAGTCATAGGCGATCTAATGGTCGACTACGACGAGGACGATTAGAGCAGAATAAAACGGACTATGCAACGCAAAATTCAGAAGCGCCAAACGGCGCTTCTGTTGTATCTATAAACGGTGCAAATGGACAAAGAGCAGGAGAAAATTTGAAAAAGGCCTGTGAACAAATCCAATGTAAGCATCGCAAGAGATCTCATCAAATCCCATGTAAATTGAGGTATACATTGGGTGAGACTTGCCTGCAAAGTATACCCATTCGATATCCACCCAATTCTTCGGGAATAAGGAGAAACAAGCTTCCCAAAAGCGAAAACGAGCGTATCACAGGCTTCCACCCCCATAGGGTCAGCCATAATAGTGATACCCTCGTTCCGAAACAAAACATATCAAGCGAAAAGCGTTCTGTCAACCGTCTTCCCAAAGACGAAAGTGATAGCATGCAGGGTGGGCAGCGGTCTGTGGGCTTAGACATGTATGCGGTTGCAGAGAAATACGGAGCAATCAAACCCGGCATGAAGCCGCGTGTAGACCGTGGGCCTGTCCCCAAACGGACAACGCCGGATACGAAGGTAGCAGGACAGCACGCACGATCGATGAGAGCCCCCATATCGGCGAAGAGGCAGCAGAGAAGATGGGAGAAGGGATTGTTTAGGAGAAGTTGAACGACACGCCCGTCAGCGCGTGCAACCGCAGCATCGACGGTGCCATGCAGCAATGGAATGCCGTCGTGGAGGGGACAACGCGCGCAAGCAAGGAGAAGTTTGTTCTGGGCCAAACGCTGATGTTGGATGCATTCACAGAGTACGGGTATGCGCAAGCAGAACTTTCATCGATCGCCACAGAGGTAGGGCAGGTTGCGCCCTTGATCAAACGGCCTATCTAATCCTGGGTACGTAACGGGTCGTTTTATGTTGAGTTCATTCAAAGATCACGGGAATTGAAAACATGGCTGTGCGCAGCAATACATCTACAACCTCCATGGTTGTGCACAGTGCCTTCAAAGAAAATAGAATGGATACCATCCATGTTTTGAACGATTTCAATCAAAAGAACGATAGAAACTGTTTGATTTCGCTTGAATCTGTGCAAATGCTCCCTATATACTACCCATGTGCGAGAAGCGGGCGAGTAACGCGATGCACCGTTTTTCAATCGAGATGATACCGAAAAGGAGCTGGCAGATGAGCGAAAAAAGGCGGTTTACGCTGTTCTTCATGATCGTGGCACTACAGAACATGGCGGCCAGTTTTGCGCACCCGGTAACGCCGACGCTGTTTAAGGGCTTGCAGTTGAGCGATTCCATGTTTGGCCTGGTGCTGGCAGCCATGCTGACGGTCAACTTCCTGTTTTCCCCTTTTTGGGGCAAGATTTCCACCTACATCTCCAGCCGCAATACGCTGATGATCTGCAATATTGGATATGCAGTGGGACAGCTCTTCTTCGGTTTGGCCAAAACGAGCGGCCAGTTTTTGCTGGCGCGCATGTTTGCAGGTATCTTTACAGGGGGAAACACGGTCGGTGCGTTGACCTATATCGTCAACACTTCGCCGGATACAAAGTCACGCGAACGGCATCTGGTCATCTCTGCCACGCTGCTGTCGGTTTGTGGATCTTTTGGATTCTTTGTAGGCGGCATGCTGGGCGAGATTCACGTCTATGTGGCCATTGCAGCACAGGTGGGCACGCTGGCCACCTGTGGCGTGTTGTATCGGCTGGTATGCAAGGACGATACCATGTTGCCACTGCGCGGGGTGAATCGCAAAGAACTGGTCCGTCAGGCCAATCCATTCGAGGCGTTTGTGCAGAGCGGCAAATTTATGACGGTCACCCTGGCGTTCCTGTTTGCCATGTGTGCCCTGCAAAACCTGTGCCAGACGACCTTTGACCAATCCTTCAACTACTATGCCATCGACCAGATTGGATTCTCTACCGGGTACAACGGTGCGGTGAAATTTGTGATGGGGATTACCACGCTGATCGCCAACAGCACCTTGTGCATGTGGATCATGAACCGTACGGATACCAATAAATCCATCATCGCCATCATGCTGTGCTGCTGTGTGACGATGGCCATCATCTTGATGCTGGACGCATTGGTGCCGTACCTGATCGCCAATGTGCTGTACTTTGCCATGAGCTCCATCAGCGTGCCGATTCTGCAGAACATGGTGGCAGAAGTCGGGCGCAGGGGGGATAGCAACCTGATCATGGGCTTTTACAATGCGATGAAATCGCTGGGCGGCATTTTCGGGGCACTGATCGCAGGGCTGACATATGCCATCAACCCGCGTATGCCGTTTATCTGCTGCCTTATCGCCTTTGCGATCGCGGCGCTGTGCGGCGTGGTCTATGCCAGACGCAGCAGTGCCGCACGCAAAGTGAATGGCGTGTAACGGCGTAGGGAGAAGCGCCCAATACAATCGCGTATGCGCATCAAAGGCGGCATCGCTTTTGCGATGCCGTCTTTTGTAACTGTATGTGCCTGCACGCAGACGAAAACGCGAAAGCGGCAAGCCGGTGCGCAATGCGTTGCGTACGAATCACGCACTTTACCATATATTGCGCTGATGCGCACAACGACGCTGTGGCAAAATTCGTTACAACGCTCGCGGCAGCGCAATGGGATCAGGACCTCTGTTTTTTGGCCCGGTATGTGGCAGCCAATGTCACCAACAATCCGCCTGCAATCAGGCACAGCGGCAGGTACAGCGTGTGATCGCGATTCTCACCGGTTTTGGGAATTTCATCGGAAGGTGCATCATCTTCTGGCGTTTCGGAGGGATTGGATGCATCCGGTGTGCCGGGCTGTTGCGGCGTGCCCGTATCGTCGGGCGAGGCGTTTTCCCATTGTGCCACATATGTCACAGAAGTGGTGACTGTCTGTGCGGGCGCAGGCTTCCATCCGGCAAAGACATAGCCCTCGCGCGTGGGCGTGCCGCCGGTAAAGGCGGGGGTGGGGGTACCGAAGAGCAGGTTTTCAGTCACCTGATCCGGGAAGATCTCTTCTCCTTCGACGCCGTCGGTGTAGGTGACGGAGAACCGCTGCTCGTCCTTATCGGCAACGCCGTTGCCGTTTGCATCCTGCTCCCAGATGGCATAGAGCGTCGCGCTGCTGGAAAGGGTGATGGGGTTCCCGGGCTGGTAGGCAGTTCCGTTGCCATCTGCGCGCGTGTTCCAATTTTGGAACAGATACCCTTCGCGCGTGGGCGCCGTTCCCACAGAAAATGTGGCGCTCTGGCCCTGATTGACCGTTTGGGTCTGGTTGGCGGGCACATTGTTTACATCCTGTCCATTTGCGTTGTAAGAGAGGGTGATGGTGGTCGTGGCCGGCGTACTGCGCTGGTAGATGAGGTAGATATAGTGCGTGCCCGTGCCAGAGACGTTGGTCGTCGCACTCGACCAACTGTAAAATGGAGCAAAGGGCGGATTCTGTACGTCGCTTAAATCCACGGTGTATTTGGCCCATCCGGCCCACTGGTAGCCGGAACGCACGGTAAATCCGAGCGCGTCTGGATACCAGTTTTTGATTGGAATCTGGTGGTTGGCATTGGTCGAGTGGCTCACGCTGTAAGTGCATGCGAACGTGTCGTTGACGGCGGAACCGTAGTCCACATCATACCCCAGGGGCTTTGTGTCATCCAGGTATACCGGGATGATCCGAAAATTGATCGTGGCCGTACAGACGGGTGCAGCCAGTGCCGTCGTGGGCAACAGGGTGCAGAGCATCAGTGCGGCGACGAGCCATGCAGCGATGCGGGGAAGTCGTCTCTTCATCCAAGTTCACTCCTTGTACATGTGTTTATTGGCGCGCAGCAATCTGCGTCGTCCATCGGATGTACAGCACATGATTGGGAGCGTAGATTGAATGAACGGAGGGCCTCGGCCCATTGCGCTGTCTTGCCAATGGATGGCGTGCAGCGCGTAGAGCAGGCCAGCGTCTTTTCTTGCAGGATCAGGTGGGCGGCAGGCCGTTGTGGAAACGCCGCACAACGGGCTGCACCACATAATGCGAATTATGTGGTTTTTTATACGCGTTGATTGGCCAAAGGGTCAGACGACAAGCCCCAGGGCATCCATCCGCTGTAGGTGTTCCTGCCCGGAAGAGATGATGTATATTCTGGTGGTGTTGATATTGCTGTGGCCCAGAACATCCGCCAGCTTTGCCAGATCCTTATCGATGGCGTAAAAGCAGCGGGCGAAGAAGTGGCGCAAGTTGTGCGGGAACATTTTCTGTGCGTCCACGCCCGCGCGCCCGCTTAACGCCTTGAGCATCTTCCAAATGTTGCTCCGGTCCAGCGGACGCCCGCTGCGCGTGACAAAGAGCGGGCCCGTGGCGATCTTTTCGCGCTGCAGATACCGTGTGAGCGCTTTGCGCAGCTTGCCTGCGATCAAAATGGTGCGCGTTTTCCCCTTAAGACAGATCTACGCCTCGCCCCTGTTCACCGCTTGAACGGTGATAAACTGCAGTTCCGATACGCGAATGCCGGTGCTGCAGATCGTCTGGACCAACAGGGACAACCTTTCGTCCTTCTGCTGTTTTGCGGCCTGCAGCAACCTGAGATACTCGGCTTTGGTCAACGCCTTTTCCTCCGGGCAGTACGATCTGTGCTGCACGCGCAGTTGCCGTACCCGCAACCCATCCATGCCGATAAAGGTCAGAAATCCATTGACGGCGGCCAGCTTGGCATTCACACTGCTGGGCCGATATTTTCCCTGCAATGCCCGTTTGTATTGGATGACCGTTTCCTTGTTCCAGATCGTATCCGACGCATGCCGAAGGAAATGGCGGATGTCCCGCTGGTACTGTTGACGCGTCCGGGAGCTGCGCTCCTGGTCTTTGAGATGTGCCAGATAGGCGTTGAGTTGTCTTTCCATATTCGCATCCCTCCTCGAAGCTATTTTCTCCGCATCGGGGGGTACTATGCGATGCTTACGGGAGCATAACGATTGTAGAGTGCCAGTATGTACACAGGAAGTATCTGTGTAACCATGCGCGTGTGGCGGTTTTTTACAGGCGTGTGGATACAAAGGGAAAGGGGCCGTACGCAAAATGCATACGGCCCCGGTATGAGCTGTAACGCAATTCACTTGCGGCACACCGCATGGCGATTGTGCGTCCGGCATGGCGCAGCGCCCGTTCACATTACGGCTTGCATTTGGAGCACGGCGTATAGCCCCTGGATTTGGCCTCGCTCAGAGAGATGGCGTGCTTGGATTTTCGCAGGTATTGGCATCCGCTACGATGATACTTTTCCCCCGTATCGGTGATATAGACCGTTTTGCTCTGCGTCTGCTGTTGCGCCGTGGGTTTGACGGTGGGCTTGGGCGTGGCCGTAGGCTTTGGCGTAGCGTTTGCCGTTGCGGTGGGCTTCACAGTCGCCTTTGCGCTCTGCGTGGGCGCGCTCGTCTGCACAGCAGCCTGGGTGGCAGAGGCCGTCTGCACCGGCACCGAAGATGGCGGCACAGTGAGCACGATGCCAGTTGGCGTTGGCGAAGACGTAGAACGCGCGGCAGGAGCCCCACAGCCGCACAGCGACAGGGCACAGAGCAACGCACATACAGTGGACAGACGACGTTTCATTTGACGTTCCCTCCTTGGAGTGTGGGACAAAAATCGACAAACAAAAAGAGCGCATGTGCGCTCTTTTTCAATCGATGACAATGTCATATAT
>DXZF01000410.1 GCA_019415425.1 Bacillota bacterium
ACCTCGCCCGCCTCATCCAGCAGCGTCAGGTTATACGAGCTGTTGATGCTCTCCGTCACTTTGGACAGGTCGATCTGGCACACCGCACTGGCCACCCGCTCGACGTCCGAGCGCGCGCCGGTGATCTGAACCTCGCTGGCCGAGAGCACCGGGTCCTCGTGGTACAGATCGCTGCTCAGCGTGCCGCTGTACGTCGCCGAGACGGGCACGCTGCGCGTAATGCGCTCCTCCACCTCCAGCGTCAGCGAAGCGGGCCTGACGCTCACCACGTCGCCCACCGCCGTCGTCGCCGAGAGATAGATCGTGTACGCGCCCCTGCGCGTAATGCTGGACAAGTCCGCGTGGACGTCCACCACCGTCGCGTTCAGGCGATTGGCCTCGCTGACGCGCACGTCCACCACGACCTGTACGTTTTCAAAGATCTGCTCGAGGTCCCCGCGGATAATCAGGCCCTTTTCCTCCAGCTCCGTCAGGCCCGTGATGTCGATGGGCACGTCCCGAACCGTGCGCGATCTGAGCGGGTCCTCCACGGAGATGACAAAGCTCCACGTCAGCACCGCAAAGAACAGCGCGATCAGTTTCATGCCCGTATTGTGGCGCAACCTCCCCAAAAACTGCTTCATTGGCCCCTCCTGATGCGGTTGCGCAGGCGCGTGATCAGCGTCTGTGCGGACCCGTCTTCGTTGAGATCGCCCGCGTGCAGCACGTGGCGGATGGTGTTGGCGTTGAGGTTGCGCAGAAAACGCCCTTCCACCGCGGCGGAGATCGTCCCGCTCTCCTCCGAGACCACAAACACGATCGCATCCGACGCCTCGCTCATGCCGATGGCGGCGCGGTGGCGCGTGCCCACCGTCTGGTCAAGGTCCTGCCGGGCCGTGAGCGGCAAAAAACAGCCGGCCGCCAGCACGACGCCGTCCTTCATCACCACGGCGCCATCGTGCAGCGCAGTGCCGGTTTTGAAAATGGTTTCCAACAGTGCCGAAGAGACGGTGCCGTCTATGCGCGTGCCCGTCTCGATGATATCCTCCAGCGCCACGTACCGCTGGATGACGATCAGCGCGCCCACGCGCTGCTT
The DNA here is from genome assembly GCA_019415425.1 of Bacillota bacterium. Lineage (GTDB taxonomy): Bacteria > Bacillota > Clostridia > Christensenellales > QAND01 > Allochristensenella. Next base: position 1,076 of record DXZF01000410.1, read on the forward strand.
GGCCAGATTCAACAGCGCCCGGATCAGTTCCTGATCGCCCTCGTCCTTGATGTGATTGCGCGAGAGCGGCTCCAAAAAACGCCCCCGGCCGATCTGCTCCAGCGCCCGCCGCAGCTCGGGCTGAAACAGCACCACGATCACCAGGGCGCCCGCATTGATCACATAGTTGAGAATCCAGGAGACCGCCTGCAGGCGCAGGGCCGCACAGACGCGCGCCGCGATGAAGATCAGGCCAATGCCCTTTAAGACCTGCATGGCGCGCGTCTTGCTGGCCAGTTTTAGCAAATAGTAAATCAACACGGTGACGATCAGAATGTCCACCGCGTCAATCCAGTCAAAGCGCGAAAGGCTGGTGACTACCGAATTCCACAATTCCGACAACAAGTTTTTCCCTCTTTGGCGGTCAGTCTATCTCGAATCGCCCTCCCCACCGCCGCGGCTCTTCCGCATGAGCACCTGCTCGATTCGCCTCTGCACTTCGGCCACGCGGTCCTCGCGCAGCCGGTTGCGCACCGGCCCCTGCTCGAACAGAGCGGGCTGTCCGTGTTCGGATTGAAGGGATTCGATCTCCTTTATCATATCGCACATTTGCCGATCATGCAAAAGTTCATTGACGACGTTTTCCTGTTTGAGCAGCGCTTCATCCCTGAGCGCCTGACCGGTCTGAAAGCGTTCCTGTGCCATATCGTTTAGTTTTTGCCGTTGTTCATACGTATAGACAATTTTTTCTGCCAGTTCACGTGCCTGCGAACGTATTGTCGAAAATTGGCGATTGACGTTGTCTTTCCGGTATTCATCTGTTGTCTTTTGTGGCAATAAGAACACCTTTCCTTTCTTATGTTCTATCATTTGTTGTATTTTAGCACAAACACGTATGCAACACAATTGGTTGTTCGACAAATTTCGCGTTTTGCCAGTTCTTTTTGCCCTCTTTCACAGACTGCCGGTCTTTCCTCCCGCCTTCGCACCCCGGGCACCCCGTTTTTCCGCCGCGGCCCGGGCCCGTCTATACGCCCGCAATCGCCCACACGTTGAGCCCGATGCCCAGCGCGCACAGGGCGCACAGCGCCAGCGCAAACCGGCGCCGTTTCGCCTTCCACTGCCGCCCCGCTTCCACTGCGCAATAGCCCGAGAGACACAGCGTCAAGAATATGCTCATTACTCTCCTCCCAACACCACGCGCTTGGATACAATTTCCACCTGCACGCTGATCTCAATGGGCGTCTGCGCCCACTTCTCTTCCATGTGATACGCCTTCCACTGCGCGTTGGTGGAAAAATTGCCCTTGATCTGTTTGCCCAGCTCCAGCAGATCTACGCCGGAATTCTGTGCCCGCTCAGCCAAAAGCGACAGCTGCTGCTGCAGGTACGTCTGAATCTGTTGGCGCAACTGCTCGTTTTCCATGCGCCGCTTGTCCTGCCCCGAGTTGGTGGAGAGGATGTGCGCCTTGACAAACAGCTCGATGCGCACGCGGGGAATCTGCTGCTGCGTGTCCACCGTCACCTCGCGGCCTCTGGCCCGTTGGATGCGCACCGCGATCGTCTGCCCGTCCTGTGCGGGCGGAATCATAAAGTGCCCCTGTTCAAAGGCGTCGCGCGCCAGGAGCAGCAGCCGCGTATTGAGCCCCGACAGCTTGCCGCGCAGCCGGTCGCCCTCAAAGTATGCGCAGCCCAACAGATGGCTCTCCACCGGCGTCGAGAGCGGCAATTGCCCCGGCCAGTCCTCCAGCACGGCGCCGTCGCCCATCTGGGGGATGGGGTCGGGTTGCAGCGCGTCGTCGGTCGCCTGCTGCGCTGCATCCTCCTCACCCTGCTGGGCTTCATCGGCGGACTGTTCCTCCGGCGCCTGTGCGCGTGCGCCCAGCGCGCACACGGCATCCGAGCGGCCCTCGCGGATGCTGTCGTACAGCATCGCCAGCGTGCAGTGCGCGAACAGCGCCGCCTCCTTGGCCTCGTCGATCATGCTCTGCTGCAGCTTTTCCAGGTTGGTCTCCTTGTCGGTCTCCAGCCCTTTTAAAAACGCCTCGGCCCCTCCCATGCTCACGATCACCATCGCGCCCTGTTTGGCCTGGGCCGACTGCATCAGATGCGAGACGATCTCGCCCACGCCCTCCTCCGCCAGCGATTGGCCAAACACCAGAAAGTTCAGATGGCTCAAATCCAACCGGTACGCCGAGTTGGCGTCCACCAGTTCGATGGCGTCCTCCAGCGACTGCGCCTGGCACACGATGGAGTGAAAGCGCGCGTGTTCGCCGATCTGATTGCTGTCGTTGAAGTACGGGATCTGAAAGGTAAAGCGGTACGCCTTCTGTTCGCCCTTGTCCACGCCCAGGCTGAGCACAAAGGCGGTATCGTCGATCTCCCGCGCGTCGGCGCATCCGAACAACGTCGTCGCGCACAGGGCGCACAGCAGCACCAGCGCGCATGCCTTAGCGATCGTGCGCATGTCCAAGCCTCCTCTTACACACATCGATGCCCCACAAGAGCGCGGGGATCAGCACCATCACCGCGGCGCTGAGGTAGGCCACGGTGGCAAATGCGTCCATGCCCTTTTGCCGGTTGAGCGCAATGCACAGCCCCAGCACCACCGCGCCCAACCCGGCATAGACCGGCCGCTTGTCGGTCAGGCCCAGGCATTGCCCCAGCGCATCGCCGGTGCCGCACAGGTATGCGCCGCCCATTGCGACCGAGCTGAGACACCAGCAGAAAAAGAAGATCGGGCCCAGCCGCTGGATGAACCGCCCGAGGCTGATGTTGGCCGCCATGTTGTACAAGAGCGATACCGCATCCCCGTCGCCAGCCTTGCCCATGGCGGCCGACATGCACGAGAGCGCCACCGACAGCACCACGCTGCCCAACACCAGCGCGCGCACAACGCGGCGCGCGACCGGCCGTTCGGACGTGGTGTGGTCGTTCCACAGCCAGTAAAAGTAAATGCCGATGCACACGCTGGCAAACGCCACGCCGCTGCGCAGCACCACGCCGGGTCCCTCGCCCCAGATGGGCTTTAAACGCGTAAAATCCATCTGCGGCATGCTGCACAGCAGCAGCACGATCAGCGCCACCACCGGAATCCAAACGATCATCCGGCAGGTGCGCACCGTGCCCGCCGCACCCGCAAAGGCGCACAGCACGATGCCCGCCACGTACAGCGCCGCCACGGCCGAGACGTCGGTGAGCGGAAAAAAGTACGCCTGTGTGACGTTGATCACGCGCGCCAGCGCGATGGAGAACAGGCACAGCATCCACGCCGTGATCGCGATCAGGGCCGCTGCACCGCCGCCGCGGCCCAGGATGCTCACACAGCACTGGTGCGCATTGCCGTAGCGCCTGCACAGCGCGTGGATGCACCAAAAGGCGATCAGCCCCAGCGGCAGCGCGACCAGTGGCAGCATCCACGCGCTCTGCCCCGGTTCATCCAGCAGCATCTGCGGCTCGACCCAGGCCAGCCGGTTGACCATGGCGATAAACACCACGGCGCTGATCTCCCTGGCTCCAAATGTGGTCTTCACGCCTGTCCCTCCTCCTGGGCGCGCCCGCCCTGCGCGTTGACATCGTCCGGCATGTCGGTCTGCCGGCTGCGCCGCCGAATGATCAAATCCCCTGCGTGCCGCGTCGCCGGCGCAACGGGGGCAAAAAACGGCACGCCCATGGATTCCAGCGTGCACAGATAGCTGATCATGACCACCCAGCCCACTGCCATGCCCACCAGCCCCGCCACCGCGGCCAGTGCCAGGAAGGCAAAGCGCAGCAGGTACACCGCCATCTGCAGCGAGTAGTCCGGGATGGCGTAGCTGCACAGCCCTGTGAGCGTGACGATGATCAACACGATGGGGCTGACGATATTGGCCGATACCAGCGCTTCTCCCAGCACGATGCCCGCAATCGTGCCCAGCGATTGGTTGATGCCGCCCTGCACGCGGATGCTCACCTCGCGCACCAGCTCAAACAGAAAGCTCATCAGCAGCACTTCCGCCACCACCGGCATGCCCACCATCTTGCGCAGCGTCAGGGTGGAGATCATAAACTCCGTGGGCAATACCACCTGGTGAAACGTCATCAGCGCGATGTACAGGGCCGGCAGCAGTAGCGTGAGCATGGCGCTGATCAGGCGCACACAGCGGCTGAGCGTGGCGATCTGCGGGCGCACAAAGTGGTCCTCGCTGGTGTGCAGCAGCGCAAAGAACGTCACCGGCGCGAGGATGGCAAACGGCGAGCCCTCGCACAGGATGGCCACGTGCCCCTGCATGAGAAAGGCGGCGGTGCGGTCGGGCCGCTCGGTGTGCAGCACTTGTGGGAACAGGCTGCCGCGCCGCGTATCGAGGTAGCGCTCCAGCATGCCGTCGCCCATGAAAAAGCCCTTGTCCTTCTGCGCGCGCCCAAGGCGGCGCTCCACCTCTGCCAGCAGCCGCGGGTTCACGACGCCGGCGCGGTACAGCACCGCGCACTTGAGGTTGTTGTTGCCGCCCATCTGCTGGTACTTGGTGCACAAATCCGGGGTACGGCACAGGTTGCGAATCAGGTTGAGGTTGGTGCGCAGATCTTCCACATACCCCTGTTGCGGCCCGCGCAGCACCTTTTCGTTCTGCGGCGTCGTGACCGACCGCTTTTCCAGCCGCCTGCACTCCAATAGGATGTACGCCTCTTCGCCGTCCAGCACCAGCAGCACCATGCCGTCCAAAATGCCCTGCACCGCCAGCTCGGGCTGCGTCTGTATCTTGGCGTCGTGGATGGGCAGCACGCGGGAGAGCGCGTGCGAGAGCGAGTGGCACGGCACGCGCATCAGGGGGTACAGCATCGCTTCATAGATCACCGTACGATCCACCATCCCCTCCATAAATGCCAGAAATCCCCGCTTTTTGCCGGTGTAGAATTCGCGCAGAATAAAGTCTGCGTTCTGCTCTTTGACAAACACCGCTTCCAGGCTGCGCTTTGTGCTCTCGTATTCCCCTGTGAGTACAAACGGGCGCTGCGGCTTTTTCACATTTTCCTGCACCACGCCCTGCGCGGGCGCTTCGCCCCGCTCCTGCGCATCTTCCCCCAGGTGGAACGGCTGCTCCTCCCTTGGTGAGAGCGCCTGTTTGATCCAACGCCACATGGGCCGCATTCCTCCCGTCATTTTGACTGTTTCATCGCTTTCAGCATTGCCCTGCGCACGCGTTTTCATTCGCCTTTGCGCACACGCATCAGCCTTTACAAACCCCTTACCGGCAGGTATAATAATTGGGAATCTGACCCTTGGTGCAAACGGAGTAGGTGATCCCCTTTGAAAAAAACGACCTGTCTGTTGTGCATACTGTTGTGTGCGTGTGTGCTCGTGATGGGCTGTTTTGGCGGGGGCACATTTGTGGGCACGTGGCAGCACGATACCCAGCCCGTGACCTACCGCTTTACCGAGGACATGCAGGTGATCATCACCATCGAAGGGCAGGAGCCGACCACCGGCACGTACAGCGTCGACGAAAAGACGCATCTGCTGGTGCTCACCGTCGGCGAGATGCAGCAGACGGGCCAGTACGAGTTTTCGGGCAGGCAGTTGCACATCACCAGCCCCGATACCGGCGCGACGATCACCATGACGCGCATCTCCAACGATTAGGCGATCTTCAATTCAGGCCGGCTGTGCGTACGCCGGTTTTACGAGAGGAATGGATGGAATGAAAAAAATGGCCGTTGCGCTCAGCGCACTGTTGTGTCTGTTTCTGTTTGCGGGCTGTGGAAAATCCACCCCCATTCAGGGCACGTGGATGGATGACGCGGGCAATGTGTACCGGTTTGAAAAGGACTTGACCTTCAGCATCGACACGGGCGACGAGATCACCGTCGGCGGCACGTTCAGCGTGCCGGAGGAGAGCAACCAGGTCACCTTCTTGATGAGCATCCCCGAGGGCCAGCCCGTGACCACACAGGCCACCTTCGCCATCGAGGACGACACGCTCACCATCACCGGCACCGACGGGTCTGTCACCGTACTGCATAAGAGCTGAACAAGGGCGGCCGCTGGCCGCCTTTTTCCAAATGTCGGACTTTGGTCTGTTGTAAGGAGGAAACGCATATGTCAAACAAGATTCGCGCTGCCGTGGTCGGCTACGGCAACATCGGCAAAGCCGCGGTGGAGGCGCTGCGCGCCAATGAGGATTTTACGCTCTGTGGCGTGGTGCGCCGCAATCCCGATGCCCCGCAGCCCGCAGAGCTGAGCGACGTGCCCGTCGTGGGCGAGATCGACGCCCTGGGGGAAGTGGACATCGCGCTGATCTGCGCGCCCACGCGCTCGGTGCCCGAGATGGCGTCCGCCCTTTTGCAAAAGGGCATTCGCACGGTGGACAGCTATGACATCCACACCGGCGTGCCCGCCCTGCACGAGCAGCTGCACGCCATTGCCAAGGCACACGGCACCGTCAGCGTCATGTCGGCCGGCTGGGATCCCGGCAGCGACAGCGTCATCCGCGCGCTCATGCTGGCGCTGACGCCGCACGGCATCACGTACACCAACTTCGGCCCCGGCATGAGCATGGGCCATTCCACGGCCGTCAAGAACATGGACGGCGTCAAAGACGCGCTGTCCATGACCATCCCGCTGGGCACCGGCGTGCATCGCCGCATGGTGTACATCGAGCTGGAGGACGGCTACGAGGCGGACGAGGTCATCGCGCGCATCAAATCCGACGACTACTTCGTGCGCGATGAGACGCACGTGCAGGTGGTGGACAGCGTGCAACCGCTGTACAACATGGCGCACGGCGTGCTGCTGGAGCGCAACGGCGTCTCGGGCGCAGCGCACAACCAGCGCATCGAATTCCGCATGAGCATCAACAACCCCTCGCTCACCGCACAGGTGATGGTGGCCTGCGCCCGCGCGGCCATGAAGCTCGACCCCGGCTGTTACACCATGATCGAGATTCCGCCCATCGCGCTGTTGCCTGGGGATCCCAAAGAGCACATCGCACATCTGGTCTGATGCCGAGCGCGCCAGCAGCCTGTCTGCCGGCGCGCTTTTTTCCATTTTAACAAAGAGAGGAAGATTGCCATGCTCGTTCCCAACCGTGCCAAGCAAAAACTGCAGAGCGGCGGCGCCCTGTTGGGCGTGATGCTCACGCTCAAGGACCCGTCCATCGCCGAAATCCTCGCGCTGTCCGGCATGGATTATCTGTGCATCGACTGCGAGCACACCCTGTTCAACGAAGAGACCATCATGCACATCGTGCGCGCGGCGCACCTGCACGGCACCATGTGCCTGATCCGCCCCGAGACGCTTGACCACGACGCCATCGGCCGCCTGATGGACATCGGATGCGACGGCATCATGGCGCCGGATATCGAGACGGCGGCACAGGCGCGCGCCGTGGTGGAAGCCGTCAAGTTTGCGCCGATGGGCCGCCGGGCCATCGCGCCCACCTGCCGGGCCGCACACTTTGGCTGCGACATGGATGCGGCCGCCTTTGCCGCCGCCACAAACGAGCACACTGTGGTGTGCGTCATCGTCGAGTCCATCGAAGGGTTGCGCCATCTGGATGAAATCCTCGCCGTAGACGGCATCGACGTATTCGTCGTCGGCCCCAACGACCTGGCCTCGTCCATGGGCCTGCCGGGGCAGAAAGACCACCCCGATGTGCAGCGCGAGGTCATGGCGGCTGCGGCCAAGGTCAAGGCCGCGGGCAAGGCGTTTGGCGGCGTGGGCGGCACGCCGCAGGAGATTCGCCATCAGATCGAGGACAACGGCTTTATGGACATCAACGTCGGCTCGGATCAGGGCCTGCTGCGCAAAGCGGCCATGGCGCTGACGCGGGATTTTCGCGCATGAGCGATCCCGTTTTCCGCATCGCCACGCTGCGGGATCTGCCCGCAGTGGACGGGTTGTTCCGCTCGGCCATCGACCACCTGCGCTCTGTGGGCATCGACCAGTGGGATCACGTGTACCCCGCCCGCTCCGACTTTGCCGACGACATTGCCATGGGCACGATGCACCTGATGGAGCACTCGGAGCGGCTTTTGGCCGTGGGCGTGGTCAACTGCGTACAGGAGCCGGAGTGGGCTGCGGCGGCTACATGGCAGTACTGCCCCGAGCGCGTGTGCGCACTGCACCGGCTGTGCGTGCACCCGCATTGCCAGTCGCACGGGGTCGGCCGGCAGATGCTCGCCTACCTCGAGTCGCTGGCGCGCTCCCAGGGCTTTGGCGCCATCCGTTTGGACGCCTTTTTGCAAAATCCCCACGCCATCCGCTTTTACGAGCGCATGGGCTACCGGTATGCGGGCGCCGTGCGCTTTCGCAAGGGCATGTTCGGCTGCTACGAAAAGGCGCTGTAAGCGGGCCGCTGCGCCATCGCCTGCCCGCCTTTGTGCGCGGGCTTCCCTGGGCATGCCGGCCGCCGGCGCACAGATGCGCCCGGCAGTTTCCCGCACAAAAGGCGCACAAGCAGCGCGCGGCGCAGCAGTTGCGCACATGCAAAAGAGGGGGGCACATGCCTCCCTCTTTGATTGCGATCTCGTCTACGGCAAGTCGACCTGCGCCGACTCCATGCGCACGATGGCGGCGCCGGAGTTGGCGTCCTCCACCACGTTATCGCCCGACAGCCGCGCGCCCAAACTGCCATAGCGGTCCTGGATTTCCTGCGGCTGCGCGGCGCTACTGGAGACGAACTCCACCCGCGCCAACACGCTGTGCGCGCCGTTTTGCTGCGCCAGGCCGTTGACGCCGCTCGTGGCAAAGCTGGCCGTACACACGCCGTTCTTCTGCATGATGTCCTCGTTCAGATCCAGCAGGTTATCCAGATCGTCCATCAGGTACACCGTCACAAAGGCGCCCTCCGGAATGTCGCTCGTGCACGTGACCACATAGCGATCCCCCTGCACTGTCAAATCCACCCGGCCGGTGATGGTCAGCTTGTCCTCCGCCGAGAGCGTGGGCGCCGGCGCCGCAGTGCCCGTGGGCGCCACGTGATCGCCACCGCATCCCGCCACGAGCGCGCCGACCAAAAGCGCCATGCACAGCGCCCGTATCCTGTTTTTCATTCCAGTTCCCCTTCCCCTACGCCTATTTTTCTTCCCAAAATACGCCAAAGGCATTGGGGCCAATGTGCGTGCCCACCACGCTGCCGATGCCCGCAAAGATGATCTCCTTGGGCTGCACGTGGCGCTTGAGCAATTCGATAAACTTCAGCGCCGGCTCCTGTACCGACGAGTACCCGACGCCAATGGTCTGATTTTTCAGGTCCCTGCCCGTCTCCAGCACGTAGCGAAGCACCCACTCCATGCCCTTGGAATAGCTGCGCGCCTTGTGGATGACGGCGTTGGAGCCGTCCTTGAGCACGTTGATGATGGGCTTGATGTTCAACACGCTGGCCATGCGCGCGGAAACGGCGCTGATGCGCCCGCCGCGGCGCAGATACTCCACGGTATCCAGGACGATCAGCGTGCGCAGGCTGGCCACCCGCTTTCTGCAGTGCTGTACGATCGTATCGTGCGGCACGCCCGCACGCGCCATGCGCGCGCCGTCCAAAAGCGAAAGCCCGCTGCCCTCCGCCGCGGTACGCGTATCGATCACATCCACCTTGCCGTCCACCATCTCTGCTGCGACGCAGGCGCTCTGGTACGAGCCGCTCAGCGCAGAGGAGCAGGTAAAGCAGATGACGCTGTCGCCATCGCGCAGGCCCTGTTCAAATGCCTCCTTGTACTGGTTGGGCGAAGGGGCCGACGTAATGGGCATCTGTTTGTACTGCTGCACCATGCGGAACAACATCTGCGTATCCACTTCGGACTTATCCAGATACGTCGCGTTCGCAATGCTCACTTTGAGCGGGATGGTCCGGATGTCGTATTCCGCATACATCGGTTCCGGCAAATCACAGGTGCTGTCTGCTATGATTGTAACCATGGTTCCACCTTTCCGCCGTCGCCGGCAGCTCTATCCGTCGTTGCTGTAAGTTGCATCTATTTTACTAAAGTATGCCCAAAAAGTAAAGAAAACACTGACCATACGCACCCAACAAAAAAGGGAATGGTCCGTTCCACTCCCTTTATCGTGTATGCGCGTGTCACCAGATGGACCCCACCATGGCAATTCGCGTCATTTGCCGTATCCCTAATCCTCATCCACCATCCGCGCCTGCAGCCGGGCCGCGCTGTGGTGCAGCATGGCGTATAGCGCAGCTGCCAGCACGGCGCAGAGC
>DXZF01000411.1 GCA_019415425.1 Bacillota bacterium
ATCCAGCAGCACAGGGGCAAAATTGTCGGGGGCCTGATCGGGTTCCTGTTTGCCGTGCTGTTTCTCGTCTTTGGATTCTTTCAGACCTTGTTCGTGCTGGCATGTGTGGCCATTGGCGTTTACTTTGGCGCCAAACGCGAAAACCGCGACCGCGTGTTCCACTACTTTGCACAGCTCTTCCCGGACAATCGGAAATAGGGGTAAACGCATATGTCACGAAGAAACGCAAGAGATATCGCCATGCGGCTGACCTATGCCTGGGAACTGGGCGGTGATGCCGCTTTGGAGCCGACGCTGAGCGTCTCGATGGAAGAGAAGTCCTCGGTCGATGAAGCGGATGCGCAGTACATCGAGCAGGTATTGCAGGGAATTGTGGACCGGCAAGCAGAAATCGATCAGAAGATTGAATCCCAGGCCAATGGCTGGCGGATTGAACGCATTGGGAAGGTGGATCTCGCCATCTTGCGCCTGGCAATCTTTGAAATGATGTGCCGCGATGACGTGCCGGATTCCGTCGCCATCAACGAAGCGGTGGAATTGGCCAAGCGCTATGGCGCTGAAAAATCCAGCAAGTTTGTCAACGGTGTTCTGGGAGGGCTGGCGCGCAGCGGCGCTTGCCGGCAAGTGATAACGTGAAGGCGTTTTTGGGCATCGATACAAGCTGTTATGTCACATCCGTCGCCCTGGTGAACGCGCAGGGCGATGTTTTGCTTCATGGACGGACCAAACTGCCCGTTCGACAGGACGAATTGGGGCTACGGCAGAGCGATGCGGTTTTTGCACATGTCCGGCAACTGCCGGCGTTGCTTCGGCAGGCGTTCGCATGCGTGCATGCGCAGCGGCTCTCGCTCTGTGCCATAGGCGTGAGCGACGCACCACGGCAGGCGGAGGGCTCGTATATGCCGGTATTTACGGCAGGCGTATCGCAGGCCCAGAGCCTGTGCGCAGCTTTGGCGTTGCCGTTGCACACCTTTTCGCATCAACAGGGGCATTTGCGCGCCGCCGAAATCGGGCAAGCGATGCCGCCTGCCTATCTGGCCGTGCATCTTTCGGGCGGTACGACAGAGGTGTTGCGCGTACAGCAGCGCGGATGGCAAGTGGAAATTCTGGGCGGCACACAGGACATCAGCGCCGGGCAGTGCATTGACCGCATGGGCGTGTTGCTGGGCCTGTCTTTTCCTGCGGGCCCGGAACTGGAAGCGCTGGCCAATCGTGCACAGGATGCGGCTGCGCCCATTGGCATTGCGGTGCAAAACAGCAGCTTTCATTTTTCCGGGGTAGAAGCGGAGATCAAACGGCGGCTTGCGCGCGGGGACGAGGCAGCGCCATTGGCGCGTGCGTTATTCTTGGCCATTGCGCGCGCACTGGCCAAGGCGATCTGTCAGGCATATGAGGCGACGGGGCTTACGCATGTGCTGGTAGGCGGCGGCGTGGCTGCCAACCAGATCGTGGCGCAAGAACTAAGGCACCAGCTACAAAAGCGCTGCCGTGCCGTGCGTCTGCACATGGCAGATCCGCGCTATGCCGGGGACAACGCAGTGGGCACGGCGCTGTTGGCCAAAGAGGCGGAGGAATGCAATGCTCAGTGAACTGATTTCTTCCATCACCTGGTCGGTCAGTCAATTGAATGCGTATGTGGGCCAATTGCTCAATCGCGATGAATCCTTGCAGGGCCTTTTGGTATCGGGCGAAGTATCCAATTTCAAACGATATCCATCGGGGCACTGGTATTTTTCGCTCAAGGATGAGCAGTGCGCGGTACGCTGTGTGATGTTCCGCCAGAACAACCGCCTGGTAAATTTTGACGTGCGCGACGGCATGCACATGACCGTGGGCGGATATGCCAGCCTGTATCAACGGGATGGGTCGTTTCAACTGTATGTGCAGACCATGCGGCAGGAGGGCGCCGGTGCGCTCTATGAGCGATTTGAACAGCTCAAACAGAAGCTGCAGCAGGAAGGCCTGTTTGACCGTGCGCACAAGCGCCCCATCCCGGCGTTTCCGCGGCGCATTGGCGTCATTACAAGCCCGGCCGGCGCCGTGATCCGCGACATTGTACAGGTGGGTACGCGCCGCAATCCGGATCTGGATCTGCTGCTGGTGCCGGTCAGCGTGCAGGGGGATGCCGCCGTACCGGAGATGGTGCAGGCGTTGCAAACGCTGAATGCGCGAGACGACATCGATGTGATCATCCTTGGCCGTGGCGGCGGCAGTGTGGAGGACCTGTGGGCCTTCAATGAAGAGGCGCTGGCGCGTGCGGTATACGAGAGCCGCATCCCCGTGATCAGCGCCGTGGGGCATGAGACCGACACCACGATCTGCGACTATGTGGCCGACCTGCGCGCCCCCACGCCCAGTGCAGCGGCAGAGCTGGCCGTGCCGTTGCGCGATGAGTGGCTGCAGCACCTGGACGACGTGCAGACGCGCATGGGCAAGGTTTGCGCACAACGCGTGCAGCGCGCACAACAGATGTTGGAGGCGCTTTCGCGCAGCGCCGGGGCGAAAACAGTGCAGATTCGCTGTGAACAGCTCTCCCTACGCGTCACGCATGCCGAGCACACCCTGGGGGCAAGCGCGCAAAAGGCGCTTACGCAGGCAGATAATCGCCTTCATTTGGGCGTTGCGCGCATGGAGGCCTATGCGCCGGAACGCACGCTCAAGCGCGGATATGTGATGCTTTTGGATGCAAAGCAAAAACCGATTTCTTCCCGCCAAAAGGCGAAAGAGGGGCAAAAGGCGCGCGTGATCTTCTACGATGGCGAAATGGACGCCGTCTTACATCAGCCCGTAGAGCAGGAGGAACGCCAATGAAAAAGGAAATCGATGAGCTCAGCCTGGAACAGGCGCTCAAAGAATTGGAACAGATTGCACAAAAGATGGAGGATGGCGGCATTTCCCTGGAAAAAACCGTGTCGCTGTACGAGCGCGGCATGGCGCTGAGTGCGCACTGCAAAGCACAGCTTGAGGGATTTGAGCGGCGCATCCACGTATTGCAGGAAGGGGAGGAAACGCCCTTTGAACTATGATTTTTCTTACCGGACGTATGTGGGATACGTCGAACCCGCACTCAAACAGGTGTTGGCGGGCATTCATCCGCCCTTAAAAGAGGCGATGGCATACAGCCTGCTGGCTGAGGGCAAGCGCCTGCGGCCGGTCCTGGTGCTCGCCTGCTGCGACGCCGTGGGCGGGGAGATCAACAGCGCGCTGCCATTTGCCTGTGCCATTGAAATGATCCATGCATACAGCCTGATTCACGACGATCTGCCGTGCATGGACGACGACGACCTGCGGCGTGGCCGCCCGACCAATCACAAGGTGTTTGGCGAAGGGATGGCGGTGCTGGCAGGGGATGGGCTGTTGAGCCTTGCATTTGAGTTGATGGCGCAGCAGGCGGCGAACGCGGCCGCGCCCGCTGGTGCAAGTGCTGCCCTGCTTGCCGTGGCACGCGGCGCTGGCGTGCACGGTATGGTGGGCGGCCAGTCGCGCGATTTGACCAATACCGGGCAAGCGATCGATCTCAATGAGTTGCGTCGCACCCATGCGCAAAAGACAGGGGCACTCATTACCGCCGCCTGTCTGGCTGGGGCTTACCTCGGTGGCGCAGATGAGACGAAGCGCAAAGCCATCGAGGCGTATGGACAGCAGCTGGGCATGGCCTTCCAGATCGCCGACGACATCCTGGACGCCACAGCCGACGCGCAGTCGCTGGGCAAGACGCCAGGGAAGGATGCGCGCGATCACAAGACGACCTATGTCTCGCTCTGTGGTTTGGAGCAGGCGCGGGCATTGGCCAGGAGCGCAGCGCAGACGGCCATGAACGCGTTGGAGCCGCTGGGAGAGGCGGCCTGGTTTCTATGTAAAACGGCGCAACGCGCAGCCTCACGCAGCAAATAGGGGATTGGCGGTGAAATTGCCTGTGCACAATGCGCGTTTGGCGAAATGACTGTTTACGACACCAAAGGGGCGTTTTCTCTTTTTACAAAATCGTGCTATAATACAATTCCGGTGGTGCAGTATTCTAGTCGGTTAACGGCGGCCTGAAGGCGGGGCTAAAAATCCGTCAAGGGCATATCGATGAAGTCTCTGGTGTTGGCTTCTTTCGCCCAGATTGGGGTTGATGCTGGAGGTTAAGGTTGTCGGGCGGCCTGCAACGGCATGCAGGAATCGACCCGGCTTCCGTGGAGGCCCGATCGGGTGGGCATGTAAAAGTGCTTACTCCTCGGGGGATGAACCTGTCATGCGGCACGCCTGCTGTGTACAGTGTAGCCTGCCTTGCGTGGCGGCGGTGGAAAATGGAGCCACGTGCAAACGGCCCGGCCAGGCGGTTTTGCACGATTGCCATTAGAAACCGTACGCTGCAAAAGAGGATAGGGTCGTCGTACTCCGCCGAGGAAAGCTCCTAGACTGTTGGAAAGGTATATCGGGGATTACAGTGTGCTCTTTAAGGCGATCTGGTTGCGTAAGTCGGAAACGGTACGCCGTCCTGTTTAAAGGGAAACCGCCCCTTCGGCGACGGGGGGTACGGGATGGGGAAATCCTACCAGACCACATGGCGCAAGGTCTACCCGATATGCCACCACCGTAACTTTTGAATAAGGGTTTTTACATGAAACAAAATCCATCGAAATCCAAAAAGAAAAAAACCGGCGGCGCTTACAAATGGGCGCTGCAGGTTTTTATTATGACGATGTTGCTCTCGGGCTCTATGAGCCTCGCATCGGACACCATTATGAGTGGGGCAAGCCTTTGGGTGGCGCTGGCGGTGTTGGCGGTGCTGATTGGGTTGGGCGTGCTGTTTGATATGCTGGGCGTGGCCATTACCAGTTCCAACGAAGCGCCTTTTGTGGCGATGGCATCCAAAAAAGTGCGCGGGGCCAAGCAGAGCCTGCGCATCCTGAAAAATGCCGAGAAGTACAGCAATATCTGTAACGATGTCATCGGCGATATCTGCGGCGTGGTCAGCGGTGCGGCCGGTGCGGCCATCGCAGCACTGCTGACTGTGCAGTTCGGCGGCCTATCGGCCACCATCTGGGCGGTGATCAGCTCTGCGATGGTCTCGGCCCTGACGGTCTCCCTCAAGGCGTTGGGCAAGGGCGTGGCTATGAAAAACAGCCGGCAGCTGGTACAGGCGTTTGGCGTTGTGCTCTCGATATTTTCATTTGAAAAGCATCAGAAGTAAATGAAGGGATCGAACATTGCGTATTCTCGATCAAATCCATGGACCTGGGGACGTCAAAAAGTTAAATGGCGCACAGCGTATCACGCTCTGTGGCGAGCTTCGGGACGAAATCATTCAAACCGTACTGCAAAACGGCGGCCATCTGGCGTCCAACTTGGGCGTGGTGGAACTGACGGTCGCTTTGCATACCGTTTTTGACAGCCCAAAGGACAAGATCATCTGGGATGTGGGGCATCAGAGCTACGCACACAAGCTGTTGACCGGGCGCAGGGAGCGCTTTTCCACCATCCGGCAGTACAAGGGGCTCTCTGGGTTTCCCAAAGCGGCGGAGAGCGAACACGATGCTTTCGACGTGGGGCATGCCTCCACGTCGATTTCTGCTGCCCTGGGGTATGTGCGCGCGCGCGATCTGCTGCACGAAGACTATCACGTCGTCGCAGTGGTGGGAGACGGCGCCCTGACGGGCGGCATGTGCTTTGAGGCGTTGGACGACGCGGGGCAAAGCGAGAGCGGCATGATCGTCGTGCTCAATGACAACGCGATGTCCATCTCCAAAAATGTGGGCGGCATCGGGACGTATCTGGGGCATCTGCGCGTCAACCCGCACTATGTGCGCTTTAAGCACCGCGTCAAGCGGCGCATGTCTGCCATTCCGGGCATCGGAAAGCCGCTCGCGCGCTTTACAGAGCGCATGCGCGACCGCATTAAATTCTTCGTGTTGCCGCGCGTGTTCTTTGAAGAGATCGGCTTTACCTATCTCGGACCGTTTAACGGGCACGATCTTTCGACGCTTACGGAAATGCTCAGCGACGCAAAAGCGCTGGGAAAACCCGTTATTTTGCATATCGTTACGCACAAGGGGCAGGGATATCGTCCGGCGGAGACCAATCCGGAAAAGTACCATGGCGTCTCGCCTCAGCCCATTGCATCGCCCCAAAAGCAAAGCCGGGAGAGCAACTCGGCGCTGGTTGGACGCACGTTGTGCAACATGGCAAAGACGAATACACGCATTGTGGCGGTAACCGCCGCCATGCCAAGTGGCACAGGACTGAACCTGTTTGGCGAACAGTATCCCGCGCGAATGTTTGATGTGGGCATCTGTGAAGAGCACGCAATCACCATGAGCGCCGGTATGGCAAAGGGGGGGCTCAGGCCGTATGTTGCGCTGTATTCGACCTTTTTGCAACGTGGATACGACCAGATCCTCATCGACGTGTGCATGCAGAATCTGCCGGTGGTGTTCTGTATTGACCGGGCAGGACTGACAGGCGAAGATGGGGAGACGCACCAGGGCGTATTCGATATCGCCATGTTGCTGTCCATGCCCAATATGCGCCTATATGCGCCTGCAACGCAGCAGGAACTGATTGCCATGCTCGAGGCAGCGCAACATTTCGATGGGCCGTGCAGTATCCGCTACCCGCGTGGCGCGCTTCCGGCAGGGCAGGCGGATGCACCGCTCATGCCATATCGCATCCTGTCTCCACTGGAGGAGGTCACGATCATCGTCACCGGCAAGCTTTTACCCATGGCGGAACAGGCCGTGCAAATGCTCAAAGAAAAGGGAATCTATATCGGCCTGGTACAGTTGCTGCAATTAAAACCCCTGGATTCCACGCTGCTCTCACAATTGGAAACCAGCTGTAAGAGATTGTTGACCATTGAGGACGGTGTGATCATCGGCGGCATTGGTTCGCGCTTTGCGCAATGGGCAGGCGAACGCAGGGACTTGGGCGTGGTGTCCATGGGCATTCCAGATGCATTTATTTCACAGGGCAAGGTGGAACAGCTGTTTGATGAAATTGGCCTGACCAAAGAAGAAGTGGCACGGCGCGCAATGACACTGTGGGAGGAACTGCATGGCTGAAAAGGAACGTCTGGATGTCGCGATGCAAGCGCGCGGCATCGCGCCTTCGCGCACACATGCGCAGGCGCTGATCATGGCCGGACAGGTGCTTGTCAACGGGCAACAGGCGCAGAAGGCCTCCCAAACCGTACGCGCTGCGGACGTGGTGAGCATCAAGGAAAAGCTGCGCTATGTCAGCCGTGGCGGCCTCAAGCTGGAAAAGGCGATTCGCGTGTTTCCCATCGATGTCAGCGGCAAACGGTGTTTGGACGTGGGCGCATCCACAGGGGGATTCACCGATTGCCTGTTGCAAAATGGCGCGCAAAAGGTGTATGCCGTGGACGTCGGACATGGGCAATTGGACTATGCCCTGCGCAACGATGCGCGTGTGATCTGCATGGAGCGCTGCAACGCCCGCAATCTGACGGTGGATCAAATCGAAGCTCCTGTCGATTTTGCGTGTGCGGACGTATCCTTTATCTCGCTCAGGCTCATCCTGCCGCCCATGCGCGATTGCCTGTCGCCACAGGGGGAAATGATCGTGTTGATCAAGCCGCAGTTTGAAGCCGGGCGTGAACAAATCGGCAAGGGCGGTGTGGTGCGTGATGCGCGCGTGCGCAGGCAGATCTGTCTTGAACGGTTGCACGATGCGGTTTCCATCGGCCTGTACCCCTACGGACTGGATGTATCGCCCATTACAGGCCCAAAGGGCAATGTCGAATTCCTCCTTTGGCTCAAAAAGCAACCCGGCGGCATTGCAGATGCGCAATTTGAAGCGCTGTGTGATCAGGTATGCTTTCAAACCCCGTAAGAAAGAGAGCGAACGCAAAAGTATCGATTGTGTTTTATGCAATGCTTTTGTATAATATTTCCGTTGGAGGTATGCCATGCAGACGGCGTGTATCGTTACAAACAGATATCGGGATGCAGACCTGCGGTACACCCAGCAGCTGATGCACCTGTTGCGTATGCATGGAATCCAGGTGTACTGCATGGAGGAAACGGCGCAGCGCCTGCATACCCCCGCATTGACGACGGACAACGCGCAAGTGGATATGGCGTTTGTATTGGGGGGCGATGGAACCCTGCTCAACGCCTCGCGCATCTTTGCCAAGCGTGGCGTCCCGCTTGTGGGAATCAATCTTGGGACGCTGGGTTTTCTAACGGAAGTGCAATCTGATGCGATGCAGGAAGCCATCGCACGGATTGTGCAGGGAGAATACACCGTTGAGGAGCGCACGATGTTGCAGGCACAGCTGCAGCCGTCCGGGCAGGAGGACACGGCATCCACGATCACGGCCCTCAATGAAATCGGCCTGTTCCGCAGGCTGGAGAGCGGCGTCATTCGCATCGATGTGCGGTGCAACGGGGCGTTTGTCGGCAACTATGCCTGCGATGGCGTGATGGTTTCCACTTCGACCGGGTCTACCGGTTACTCGCTCTCAGCAGGGGGGCCGATTATGGAGCCTTCGCTGGACTGCCTGCTGATCGTGCCGGTATGCGCGCACTCGCTGTATGCGCGTCCCATCGTGGTCCCGGGCGATTGTGAGATTGAACTGATTGCACCGCGTATCCGCGGCGAGTGCAAAGTGATGGCCGACGATCTCAAACATTTGAATATCGAGTCCGGGGCATGCCTGCGCGTCAAGCGTGCGCCGTACCGGGCGCAGTTTGTGCGCCTGAGCGCCATGGACTTTTACGGGCAGTTGCGCATGAAACTGGCCGAATGGAATAACCCCGAAGCGAAGGAGTAAAATGCGAGATGAAGAACAAGCGACAAGAGCTGATTTTGGAGCTGATTGAGAGCGTGGACGTAGAGACGCAGGACGAATTGGCGGCGCTGCTGCGCGAACGCGGCATGTCTGTCACACAGGCGACCATTTCACGCGATATCAAAGAGCTGCGGCTAATCAAATCGCTTTCCGACAAGGGCGTTTATAAATATGCACTGGCGGATAAGATCGACATGCGCAGCCAGAGCGCATTCATTCGCATTTTCGCGGACACCGTGGTCAACATCGAGGCGGCGGCAGGCGGCGGGTTGATCGTCATTCACACGCTCACCGGCACGGCCAATGCGGCGGCGGAGGCAATCGATTCGCTACACTGGCCCGAGATCTGCGGCACGCTGGCCGGAGATAACACCATTTTCCTTGCGTTGCGTGAGGGCGTGCATGCACAGGAGATCGTCAAGAAACTCAAGAGGTTGTCGAAGTAACTCATGTTGCAGCGTATCGAAATCCACAATATCGCGTTGATTCGCGCGCTCAGCGTTGACTTTGCGCGCGGATTGAACGTGCTCAGCGGTGAAACCGGAGCGGGCAAATCCATCCTGATTGACGCGGTCAATCTCGTACTCGGCGTACGCGCCGATCGAGAGTTGATCAAGGCGGGGGAACAGAAGGCGACGGTGGAAGCCGTTTTTTTGGATGAAGAGGGCGTAGCGGACGCCATCCTTGAGGAGCTGGGAATCGAAAAAGAAGCGTCCCTCACGCTCTCGCGCGATCTATATGCCAGTGGCCGCAATGTGTGCCGCATCAATGGCAGCCTGGTCAACAACGCATCGTTGCAAAAAGTCAGCGCGCAGCTGATCGACATTCACGGGCAGCACGAGCATCAGTCGCTGTTGGATGCGCATCGGCACATGGCGCTATTGGATGCGCTGGGGGGAGAAGCCGTCGCCAAAGGCAAGGCGCGCGTGCGGGAATTGCACGCAGCTTGGCGCGAGAATTTGCGTGCGCTGCAATCGTTGGGTGGCCTTGAAGGCGAGCGGGAACGGCGGTTGGATATTCTACAGTTTCAGATTGAGGAGATCGAGCGTGCGGATTTGCAACAGGGGGAAGAGGAAGCGCTGGATCGCCAACGCCTGCTGATTCAGAACAGCCAGCGCATGTTTGAGACGTTCGCCCATACCCAGGCAATGCTCATGGGGCAGGATGGGGCTGCGGGTGCCAAAGAGATGCTGCGCACCGTGTGCTACGAACTGCGCGGCATTGCATCGCTGGATCAGGAGCTGGAATCGTTAACAAATGAATTTGATGAAGTATACTATACCGTGGAAGCGCTTGCCGACCGGCTTTACGATTTGCAACAGCAGTATGAGTTTGATCCCATGGAGGCCGAGCGCATTGGGGAACGGCTGGATCTGATCCATACGCTCAAGCGCAAGTACGGCGGTTCCATCGAAGCGGTATTACAGACGCTTCACGATGCGCAGGAGGAACAATATCAACTGCTGCACGCCGAACAGATGATCGAAAGATTGCAAGGCGAACAGGCGCGGCTGCGCGCGCAGCTATACAGCGCGTGCATGGAGCTGCATGCCAAGCGCGAACAGACGGCCCAAATCTTGCAGGAGCGCGTACAGCAGGAGTTGTGCGATTTGGGCATGACGCGCGCACAGTTCTCCGTCGCCTTCGCGCCGATTGCTCAAGAAGAAGATGTGCAGCCGGGCGATTTTACACAAGAAGGGCTGGATACGCTGGAGTTTC
>DXZF01000412.1 GCA_019415425.1 Bacillota bacterium
ATGGCCAGCAGCATCTTGCGAATGCTCTCCGCCTGCCGGTCGGCCTTGGAGCGAAAATCCAGCTTGGAAATCTTGGTCACGCCGTCGACCAGATTGGCGATCGGCTCGCCGAATGCCTCTTTGATCTCTTCATAGGTGTAGCGGGTATCCTCTACGACATCGTGCAGGAGCGACGCTGCGATCGTCTCGTGATCCATGCCGTAATCGATCAGGATCTTGGCCACCGCACACGGATGGGAGATATACGGCTCGCCCGATTTGCGCTTCTGCCCCTGATGCGCCTCCATGGCCAGATGCAGCGCCTTTTGGATGATGGCGCACTGCTCGGGCGTAAAGGTCTCGGGCAGGTGCTCAATCCACGGCGCATATGTCTGTTGCAGCTGCAATTCTTCCGCCGTTACCGGCTGTTCACAAGTGTCAAATCCCAACGTCTTCACCTCCTGCTATTCCTTTTATTGTCTGATAAATTCGGCTCTGCGTCAATAGCTTCTTGCCCTCGCTTCGCTGTGGCAGCAGCGCCAGAGACTGCAGTTTGAAAAATCCCAATTCCAAAAATACCGCCAGCGCCGCACCCGCCTGCCCCGGCGTGCAGCCGGAACCCGCGGCGGCCTGCCTGCAGCGCGCCTCCATCTCCATCGGCCGCGCGCCCATCTGCACCAGCGCCCGATACACCGCGCCCATCGCCTCGCGCGGCAAAAACAGCGACTGGGCGTACGCCGTGCGCTCCGCGCGCGTGTCGGCCCGCACGATTTGCGCGTAGTCCACCGCCACGGCGCGTGCCGGCGCCATCAACAGCAGGTTACGGCGATGGCAGTTGGGTTGGACAGTGCCCATGTGCAGATCCCAGAACGCCATGCTGCCGTCGGCCTGCGCGGCGCGCAAAACGCGGGCCGCCCCCTTTGGCGTCTGCGCCAGCACCGCGGTGCCAAAGGCATTTCCCTTCAATCGCTGCGCAATCTCCGCCCAATCCATATAGGCATATCCCGGCGCGCCCTTGCACATGCGCGCAAAGCAGTAGCCAAACGTGCCCGGGCGGTCCTGCGGCGTCTGTAGCGCGCCCTGTGTATTGACGCGCAGCTCTTTCAAAATGCACTTGACGCGGTCCACACCCTGATAGCGATCGCATTCCACCACGCCTGCGCCATCGCACAGCGTACCGGTCAGCGGCACGTCGCGCGCTGCGGCGCGGAACAGCAGCGTCTGGCATTGATGATGCTGCTTTTCAAGGGTCAGCCGCGCGTGCTCGCGCGTCTTTCCCATGGCGGCCCGCGCGGCGAGCGTGACCCCTTCAAGCAGCACTACCGGCGTGGGATTGCCCATGCCAAACGGCGCCAGCTGTTCAAGATCCTTGGCCAGGGAGAGCGACACGTCAGCCGGCTCCACCGTCAAATCACACGCGACGCGCTTGAGCCACGTCTGGGGGGGATAGGTGCTGGCAAAGAACGCCTCAAAGGCGTCCAGAAACGCCGGAAGATGTTCCTCCTTTAGCGAGAAT
>DXZF01000413.1 GCA_019415425.1 Bacillota bacterium
CTGTCCCGGCTGGGCGCGCTCACCACGCTGACCGCCGTACCCGTCAAGCCATTGGAGCATCTCATTGCGCGCTTTGAACAGGTGACGCCGGTCTGCACAGATGAGGCCGCATGGTTTGACACCGGCCTGACCTTCGCCGCAGATCAAGCCCCCATCTACGCGTACTTTGAGCGCAACACCGTGCCGGAGCGGCAGCCGTGGTTCTTTTTGGACTTCCGCCACGACCCGGCAAACGGCGCGCACGCACACGCCGCCGTGCGTCCGGCGCAGGCACAGCCGCGCCGTGTCGCGCCCGGCCGCGCGCTTGAGGCGTTTGCTTACATGGGCAATTGGATGGATACGCTGCAAACGCTGGCGCAAAAGGCGCTGCCCGAGAACTGGGACTTTGAAGATGTGCTCAACAGTGGCAGGCGGACGTACCAGATTCTGCACAGCTATCTGTGCTATACCTTTTACCGCCTGCAGACCGAGGACAAGATCTGCATCAATCCCGAGCGCACGTTCGCCGCGTTCCATACCGGGCTGGTCACCCCGTCGTACGACGACCTGTACGCCTGCTTTGAGCCCAATCGCGGCGGGCAGAGCCCGTGGCAACTGGCCGGGTTCTGCCGTGCGGGCGAGCGCGGCATCGGCAAGCGGCTGACGGATCAGTTCAATCCGTTGCCCAGACCCGCCAGTTACTTTACCGATTTGCGCGATCTGCTGTACGAGACGCAGCTGACGCCCATCGTGGACTACGAGCACATCATTCTGGACAATCTCGCGCGCCTGCCGCTCTCGTTTATTCGCATACAGTGCTATGACGCGCCGCCGGAGGTGCTCGCCTGCATCGACGCCGTGGAACACAGCGACCGGGCCCACCGGAAGAGCGCTTATAACGCCCTCTCCGCCGCCATCGGCGAACACCAGGCGCTGTACAACCGCATTCGCAATCGCCTGCGCGACGCCATCGAACTGGCCATCAAGCGCGTGGGATGGAACTATAAAACCGCGATCCCCATGTTCTACCCGCGCGGCAACACCATGTCCCTGCTGCTTCCGCTGTGCCTCAACGACGACCAGCAGGCGGACGTGGCGCTGGTCGTACAACGCATGCGCTCGGGCAACTATCAGGGCCAGACCATCCTGACGCTTCCACAGGCGTATCTGGATGCGCGCCTGGTCTGCCGGCCCGACAGCGATTGGCTGCGTACCGATGAGATCGTCTCGGACGATGCGGACGACGAAGAGGAGTAAATCCGCACACCATCCGCTCCATTCAACGGGCACCGCTCTGCCTTACAGCGGCGCCCGTTTTTTCATGCGCCTTTGCGGGCAGCGCGCTACAGCGCCGTGCCGTTTTGGGGCACAAACAGGCCATCCATCGGCGCGCCTTCCCGCTCGAGCAGCCAGATTTTCTTTTGAATCCCCGCGGCATAACCCGTCAGGCTGCCGTTTGACCCCACCACGCGGTGACACGGAATGAGGATGGAAATGGGATTGTGCCCTACGGCGCCGCCGACGGCCTGTGCCGAGACGGGTTTGCCCCAAATGCTCCTGAGCGTCTGCGCGATCTGCCCGTATGTGGTCAGCTGCCCATACGGGATATCGCACAAAATTTTCCACACGGCCTGGCGAAACTCACTTCCCGCGGGCGCAAGCGGCACATCCAGTCGGGGCGCTTGCCCGGAAAAGTACCGGTCCAGCCACTGCTTTGCCTGTGCAAAGACCGGCAGCTCCCTTGGGGTGGCCGTGTCCTGTAACGTGGCGCTCTCGTACTTTTGGCCTTGAAACCACAGGCCGGTCAGCGCCACGCCATCGCTGGCCAATATCAGCGCACCGATGGGTGAATGGTAACTGCAAGTGTACGTGCCATTTTTCATCCGCTGTATCCTCCCCTTTGGCGGCCGCACAACGCGTCCACAGCTGCACCGTGGCAGCGTGCTTTCTGCCGCTTTGCCGGCTGCCGCATCGCTTTGGGCCGTGCGTTTTGCGCCCTCGTCACGTACAAAGTCCCACCCCGTGGGCTCGGGCACAGTGCGCATCGCCGCTGCGCCAATGCCATCGTGCCGGCTCTCTTTCTGCCCGGGCCGTACGCGGCCATTCCCATCCGTCGGGCGCTCTTGAGGCGATCGTCCCCTGCGCTTCACAGGGGGCGCAACGCAGCACCCCGCCGTCTCCTCTCAATAAAAGGGCGGCACGCCCTTTGAGGCCATGCCGCCGCATCTCCATTTTTCCCTGTACCATCGTCCACGACAGTGCGCACAGCGCCGCACTGCGCGTGAATCTGCCCTGGCCCAGTGCCTATGCAAAGTACCGCACGCCGGCCAGGAACAGCTTCTGATCCTTTTCCCCCGGCACATTTTTGGCAACGTGCGTGCCGATGCGCTCGCTGTGGCCCATCTTGCCAAAGACGCGCCCATCGGGGCTGCAAATCCCCTCGATCGCACAGGCGCTGCCGTTGGGGTTGTATGGAATCCCCGCCTGCGGCTCTCCGTGTTCGTCCACGTACTGCGTGGCAATCTGCCCATTTTCCATCAGCCGCCGCAGCGTCTGTTCATCGGCCACAAAGCGTCCTTCCCCGTGCGAGACCGGGATGGTGTGCACGTCTCCCGCCTCGCACAGCGACAGCCACGGCGAAAGCGTACTGGTCACCCGCGTGCGCACCATGGTGGAGACGTGGCGGCCGATGGCGTTGAACGTCAGCGTCGGATCGTCCCGCTCAATGGTTTGGATGTGACCGTTGGGCAGCAAGCCCAATTTGATCAGCGCCTGAAAGCCATTGCAAATGCCCAGCGCCAGCCCGTCGCGCTCGCCCAGAAGCCGCTCGATCGCCTCGGCAATGCGCGCATTGCGCAGCGTCACCGCAATGAACTTGCCGGAACCATCCGGCTCATCCCCGGCGGAGAACCCGCCCGGCAGCATCAGGATCTGCGCGTTGTCAATGGCCTTTTGCATGCGCTCGATGGTATCGGCAATGCCCGCGGCAGACAGGTTGTTCACAATCACCAGTTCCGGCACGGCACCTGCCTTTTCAAACGCGCGCGCCGTATCGATTTCGCAGTTGTTGCCCGGGAATACCGGGATGGCGACGCGGGGTTTGGCCGTCCTGTGCTGTGGCCGCTTTGTATTGCGCCCGGTGTGCAACGGCACCGGCAGCATCAGCGGTTTGAAATCGGTATCGATGGGAAATACATCGGCCAGTTT
The DNA here is from genome assembly GCA_019415425.1 of Bacillota bacterium. GTDB lineage: Bacteria > Bacillota > Clostridia > Christensenellales > QAND01 > Allochristensenella. The sequence goes on from DXZF01000413.1 coordinate 3,187, forward strand.
GCCCAGCATCACGTCCTGCAACTGCTGCACCGGCCAGTTGTATGTGCCCATCGTCACACAGCTGCTCTGGTTGGTTTTGCCCAGCAGCGTATAGTCCAGCCCCAGCAGGTCCGTCTCGTCCTGCACCGCCACCAGCAGGTCGCCCACCGCGAGCGAGAACAGCGAGCGCTTGTCCTCTTCCCGGGCAAACACAAAGCCCACGCCGTTGCCCAGCAGCATGCGCACCAGCGCGGCCGCCATGCCGCCCTCGCGCACCACCGCGGCCGCGTGCAGGCGGTTGTCGCACGAGAGCGCATAGATGCGCGCAAGAATGTTCTTTACGCCTTCAAAATCCGGCAGGCCCATGCCATCCACCGGCATGGCAATGCGGTACACCTTTTGCCCGGCAGACAGCGCGGCAGAGACGGTCTTGCTGGCCTTGCACGGCGTGATGGCAAAGCTGACCAGCGTGGGCGGCACATTGTACTCCTTAAACGTTCCGCTCATGCTGTCCTTGCCGCCGATGGCCGGCGTGCCCAGCTGCATCTGCGCCAAAAGCGCGCCCAGCAGCGCCGCCGCAGGCTTGCCCCAGCTGTGCGGGTTGTCCTTGAGGCTCTCAAAGTACTCCTGAAACGACAGCCGCGCGTGCAGGGCGTCGGCTCCCACCGCCGCCAGCTTCATCAGCGACTGCACCACGGCGTACGCGCCCGCGTGCAGCGGGCTCCAGTTCGCGATGGCGGGCGTAAAGCCAAAGGCCATCGCAGTCGCATCGTCCGTCTCGCCCGGCACCGGCATCTTGGCCACCATCGCCTCTTCGGGCGTCAATTGCCGCATGCCGCCAAACGGCATCAGCACCGTGCCTGCGCCGATCGAGCTGTCAAAGCGCTCCACCAGCCCCTTTTGCAGCGCCACATTCAGCTGATGGAGGTTCTGCACAAAGGCCTTGTGCATCGGCAACGACTGCAGCGCTTTGGGCACCTCGCGCGCGATCTCGCGCTGCGCGGGGGCCTGGATATCCGCGCGGGCATGCTGCAGCACGCCATTGGTATCCAAAAATGCCCGGTCGATGTCCACGATCACATCGCCCCGCCAACGCATGACCAGCCGCTTTTGTTCCGTGACCGTCGCCACGACCGTCACTTCCAGATTCTCGGCCTGGGCGTACGCCATAAACGCGTCGACGTCCTGCGGGGCCAGCACCATGGCCATGCGCTCCTGGCTCTCGCTGATGGCGAGCTCCGTGCCGTTGAGCCCTTCGTATTTTTTGGGCACGGCATCCAGGTCGATGGACAGCCCCTCGGCCAATTCGCCGATGGCCACGCAAACGCCGCCCGCGCCAAAGTCGTTACAGCGCTTGATCAGGCGCGTCGCATCGCCGTTTTTCATCAAACGCTGAATTTTGCGCTCGGTGGGCGCATTGCCCTTTTGCACCTGTGAGCCGCACTCCGTCAGGCTCTGCGCATTGTGCGAGACAGACGAACCCGTCGCCCCGCCAATGCCGTCGCGCCCCGTGCGCCCGCCCAGCAGCACCACGATGTCGCCCGGCTCCGGCCGCGTGCGCACCGCGTCGCTCTGCCGGCACGCGCCGACCACCGCGCCAATCTCCATGCGCTTGGCCACGTAGCCGGGGTCGTAGATCTCGGTCACCTGCCCCGTGGCCAGGCCGATCTGGTT
>DXZF01000414.1 GCA_019415425.1 Bacillota bacterium
GGCGTCATCGGGCTGGGCGCCATCGGCGCCATGGTGGCCAATGACGCGTATGCGCTGGGCATGGAGGTCGTGGGCTTTGATCCGTTTTTGACGGTGGAGGCCGCGTGGAGGCTGCACCGCAACATCCGCAGGGCCAACAGCATTGAGGCGTTGGCCGCGGAGTGCGAGTACATCACCATCCACGTGCCGCTCATGCAAAAGACGCGCGGCATTCTGGGCCAGGAGGTATTCCAGAACATGCAAAAGGGCGCGGTGCTGCTCAACTTTGCCCGCGGCGAACTGGTGGATACCGCAGCGCTCAAGGCGGCGCTGGCAGACGGCACCGTCCGAAAATACGTCACCGACTTTCCGGACGACGAAACCATCGGCCTTGCGGGCGCCGTGTGCATCCCGCACCTGGGCGCCTCTTCGCCCGAGAGCGAGGAGAACTGCGCGCAGATGGCGGCCGAGCAGCTCTATGACTACCTGCAGACCGGCAACGTCAAAAATTCCGTCAACCTCCCGGCGTGCGAACTGTCGCCGTACGAGGGCGGGCGGCTGACCCTCATCCATGAGAACATGCCCAACATGGTCGGCCAGATCACGACGCTTCTGGCGCAGGAGAACGTCAACATTGCGCACATGAACAACCGCTCGCGCGGCAAGATCGCCTACACCATGATCGATGTCGATCAGGTCGTGTCGGAGCAGACGGTGCGGCGCATGGAAGCGATCGAAGGCATCGTGCGCGTGCGCGTGATCAAGAGCGCGTACTGAGCACACACAGGCATCAACAGGCGCCCCTTCCATCGAAGGGGCGTCTGTTTGCCATGCGGCAAATCTCGGCAACCGGAAGGCGGATCATGGTACTTTATGAATACATGCCATGACCCGACGTACGCGTTCAAAAATGCGAAACCGTGTATTATTTGAGCAGCTTTTTCACCAGCTTTTCCGTGCCCGGCCGGTACGGCGGGTACAGCAGCGGCAGGCGGATGCGCGTAGGCCTGTACAGCGTGCTCTTTGCATGCGAAAAGGTGAGAAAGCTTGCGCGGCCGTGGTATTGCCCCAGGCCGGAAGGCCCGATGCCGCCAAACGGCAGCTTGGGATTGACCAGGTGCAGGATGGTGTCGTTGACGCACCCACCGCCAAAGCGAACGCGGCGCCACACCTGCGCCTGTACGCGCTTGTCCTCGCAGAACAGATACAGTGCCAGCGGCTTTGGGTGCGTGTGGACGATGGACAGCGCCTCTTCCCACGTGTCGTACGTGACGATGGGCAAGAGCGGGCCGAACAG
>DXZF01000415.1 GCA_019415425.1 Bacillota bacterium
ACCTGTCTGCACAGCCACTTGGAGACCATCCGCAATTTTAACGTGATCATGGAGCTGGACAACATCTCCATGATCAAGGACCTGGTGGCGTCCAACCTGGGCGTATCCATCATGGCGCACAGTGCCTGCATACAGGAAATACGCCAGAACAGGCTGGTCGGCGTACAGATTGCCGATACATCCATGATGCGGGAAATTCACATGGTGGTGCAAAAGGACTTTGCGCATGCCGATGTGCTGGAGGACTTCAAACGCATCTACAATTCCCTTTAGAGGAGGAGACAGATCGATGAGACGATGGATCAAGGCCCTGTGCCTGTGCCTGTTGCTAATGACGGTGACGGGCTGTGGTGAGGCGCAGCCCGAGGCGGTGGACTATACGGTGCTGACCAATGAGACCTTTGCCGCGCTGAGTGCAGAGCAGAAGCTGACCTGTGCCAGCCAGTTCCTGGCTGCGCTGTCGGTACAGACGCGTTATCCGCAGGAGAGCTGGGTGTCGGTGGTGCAGCAGACGCTGGATGCGGCGCCCGGCAAAACCATGGGGCAGATGGTGCAGGATGCCGCCTCGATCAGCCCAACGCCGTAAGGGAGACGCTGCCGGCACAGAATGAAAGAGAAATCCCATGCAAGGCATTGAAGGGGACTCTCCGTGTATCGTATGATACAAAAAGAGTTTGTACGAGGAGGTGCCGGCTGTGAGATTGGCATGTAACGACTTCAAGATCACTTCGGAACAGGAATTAAACGCCTGGCTGCCCAAGCTGGACGCGTACGGGCTGGGCGCGATTGCGTTTAAGGGCAGCTTTATCGACGAGAGCTGGACGGTGGACGATTGCTATGCGCTGGGCGAAAAGATCCGCAAGGCAGGTTTGGTGATCGGGGAATTTGGGTTCTGGGAAAACATCATGCACCCCGACCCGCAGGAGCGCGAGCGCATCTTTGAACGCCTGTGCGAAGTGATGACGCTGGCCGAGGCGCTGGGTGCGCGCAGCGTCATCACGCTGGCCGGCACGCTCAATCCCGACCACATTTACGGCTACCATCCGTATAACTGGAGCGAGCCGTTCAAAGAGGAGCTGCGCACGCTGATTCTGCGCATGCTGGAAAAGGCCAAGCCCAACAAGATCAAGTACCTGTTGGAGGGCTGGAGCAACTGCTTCCTGTACGACCTGGAACAGGCGGTGGCGTTCCACAACAGCATTGACCACGAAAATTACGGCATCCACCTGGATATCTGCAACTACATCACGCCGATGAACATGCACGATACCACGAGCCTGATCCACCAGGCATTTGAAGCGTACGGGGATCGCATCGTCTCGTGCCACACCAAGGATATCGAGTGGGTGCCGGACGATCCGCTGGTGCATATGCGTGAATGCATTGCCGGGCAGGGCGTGTTGGATTACGATACGTATCTCAAACACATTGCCGCGCTGCCCTTTGACTGCACGTGCTACTGTGAACAACGCCCGGACGAGATGGATTACGTGATGAACTTTGTCAACCTGCACTATATAGCAGAGCGCAACGGGCTGCGCTTCAACCGCCGGGGCGAGTGAGGCTTGACCGTATACAGGGGATGCTGTGGAGAGAGACCACAGCGTCCCCTCTTTGGTAGAGGGAAGAGCGCAGCACGCGCCGTTGAACCGGCGCTGCGCCTAGGGAATGTGAGAGAAAGAGTGTAGAAAAGCAAAGCATAACGCCCTGCATCAAAGAGGATGAAATATGTATAAAAATCGTTGACAAAGGGGCAAAATTGTATCATATTTAGGGGTATAAAATTTTCCTTCAGATTTTGAAAGAAAATGAATCTGAGCCCGATTTCACCCGTGGGGCGGCAAAAGTTTCTTTTATGACCTGTTGGTACGACAATCCATGGAGAACGGTGGTGAGGCATGATACGCAGTCTGCATTTGAAAAGCAAAGAGAGCACTAAAACGCAAGTAGATGAATCGGATATTTCCGACATTACAGACCTTACGCGCGGGGGCTGGCAGATTTTGCGGACCCCCGGACGACGCATGCCTTTCCATCGGGTGATTGGAATCCATTAGGTTAGGAAGAATGACAATGCAATTTTGGAATGCACTTACGTGTTTTGCCGTGGTGGCCGCCGTATACGCGGTCAGCGAGTGGCTGTCCGTCAAATCCAAGGGCACCATCTCCTCGCTGATCATCGCCAGCGTGCTGTTCATCATCGGCTTCTGGTCGGGCCTGTTCCCGGCTGACATCACCAATCAGACCGGCTTGCTGGTCGTGATGAGCAGCTTTGGCGTGGCGCTGTTGATTACCAATTTGGGCACGCTCATCGATATGGAAGATCTTTGCCGGGAATGGCGCACAGTGGTCATCGCCCTGGGCGGCATCCTGGGCATTGCCGCAGTATGCTTTACGGTGGGCACCTGGCTGTTTGGCAGGGAGTATGCGCTGACCGCTGCGCCGCCGATTTCGGGCGGTACGATTGCGGGCATCATCGTCTCCGAGGCCGCGCAGCAGGCCGGCCGGCCGGAATTGGGCGCCTTTGCCATCTTGGTGCTGGCGTTTCAGAAATTCTTCGGCATGCCCATTGCCACGCTGTGCCTCAAGCACGATCTCAACAGAAAACTCAAAGCCGGCGATTTTGACCGCGATGTTGTACACAATGACAACCTCAAAATCCCCAACATGCGCATCTTTAAGGAGCCCAAAAAGGAGACCAACACGCCGATTTCCAATTTGACGCGGCTGGCCATCGTGGCGGCAATCGCCAACTTTGCCGGACTGGCCACGCTGATCCCCGGCAGCGACCCGGCCAACTACTGGCTCAACCCCAATATCGCGTACCTGCTGTTCGGCATCCTGTTTGCGCGCCTGGGCTTCTTGCAGCGCGCCAATATCGACAAGGCCGGCGCGGGCGGACTGCTGATGTTCGGCCTGATGGTCATGCTGCCCGGCAACTTTGCCCAGATTACGCCCGCCGAACTGTTGGGCATGGTGTTGCCGCTGGTCGGCCTGCTGGCGCTGTGCTCAATCGGCATCGTCATCGTATGCGTGCTGCTGGGCAAGCTTCTCAAGTACTCGCCGGCGATGTCCGCTTCCATTGGCGTCACCGCCATGTTCGGTTACCCGGGCACGCAGATTCTCTCGCTGGAGAGCACCGCGGCGCTGGACTGCACGGAAGAACAGCGGCAACGCGCGCTGGACTATGTCATGCCCAAGATGATCGTGGGCGGGTTTGTCACGGTCACGATCGCATCCGTTGCGTTTGCGGGAATCATTGCGCCGATCATCTTTGCCTAAAGTAGAGGCTTTTTCTTCAATCCATGAAAGGGGTGTAACAGATGGCGAACAAAGCGATCTTATCTTCCAAACTATTTGATGCCACCAAGGGGCAGGTCGTACGGGATCGTGTCATTCTGGTTGAGGGCAACCGCATTGCCGACGTGGTGGCGGCAGCGGATTTTGCCGCGCACGACAACTACGAGGTCATCGATCTGCGCGACAAATTCGTCACGCCCGGCCTGGTCGATTGCCACGTGCACGTGAGCATGAACGGCGAGGCGGGCGGCACCGACAGCGCGCCGTACACCACCATCGGTGCGTATACCATGAAGGGCCTGAAGACGGTGCGCGACGACATGATGGCCGGCTTTACCACGCTGCGCACCTGTGGCGATATGGGGCAGAGCGCCATTGCCGTGAGAAATGCCATCCGGAACGGCGAGGTGTGGGGCCCGCGGATGATGGCGCCGGGCAGCTGTATTGGCACCACTGGCAGCCATGCAGACAGCCACTACAACCCGTATATCCACGAGGATTTCGGCATGGGGACCATCGGGGATGGCGTGATGGGGCTGCGCAAGGCGACGCGCTATGTCATCAAACACGGGGCGGACTTCATCAAGTTTATGGCGACCGGCGGCGTGATGAGCCGCGGCACCACGGTGGGCGCACAGCAAATGACGTATGACGAGATGTGCGCCGTGGTGGAAATGGCGGAGCTATATAACATGACCAGCGCCACGCACGCGCACGGCACCAATGGCATCAAAGATGCGGTGCGCGCGGGAGTGACGTCGGTCGAGCACGGCATGATGCTGGACGAGGAATGCATCGACCTGATGAAACAAAAGGGAACCACACTGGTGCCGACCATCATAGCGGCAGAACGCATTGTGGTCAAGGGAAAGGAGATTGGCACGCCGGATTGGGCCATTGAAAAGGCCAATCAGGTTCTTTCGCACCACGAGCACGGGTTCCGCCGTTGCCTGGAAGAGGGCATTCCGATTGCCTTTGGCACCGATGCGGGCACGCCGTTCAACTTCCATGGCAAGCAGGCGTACGAATTCGAACTGCTGATGCGCTTTGGCATGACGGCGGAGCAGGCGTTGACCGCCGCCACCCTGACGGGCGCCAGGCTGATGCGCATGGACGGCGAGATCGGCTCCATTGAAAAGGGCAAGTTGGCCGATGTGGTCGCCTTTGCGGGCGATCCGACCGAGGACATCCGGGCCATGTGCAATTGCGCGTTCGTCATGAAGGACGGCGTGGTGTACAAGGGCGAATGCCTGCACACAGAAGGGGGCATCTATCATGACTGAAAAAGCAATCCAGTGTTCCAAGATGTTTGATTCCGCAAACGAGCAGGTGCTCGAAGATGTGATCATATTTGTCAAGGACAATCGCATCACCGATGTGCAGCCTGCGGCCAACGTGACCGCGCTGGACAACTACGAAGTGATCGATCTGACGGGCAAGTTTGTGACCCCCGGCCTGATCGACTGCCACGTCCACCTGGCCGGGAACGGGCAGGGCAGCACGCTGGGCATCCGCCCGTACATGTCGGTGGGCGAGGCGGCCATCCATGCGCTCACGCACGCGCAGGCCGATCTGATGGCGGGCTTCACCACGCTGCGCAGCTGCGGCGACTTGGGCTATTGCGATGTGGCCGTGCGCGATTCCATCAACAAGGGCGAGCACTGGGGCCCGCGGCTGATGGTGCCGGGCTCCAATCTCTCGTCTACCGGCGGCCATGCCGACAGCCACTACAACCCCTACCTTTTGGAGATGGATAACGTGCGCGCCGGCGTGGCGGGAGACGGGCCCGACGAGATGCGCCGTCTGGTGCGTAACAACGTCAAACACGGCGTGGACTTTATCAAGTTCATGGCCACGGGCGGCGTCATGAGCCTGGGCACCGAAGTGGGTGCGCAGCAGATGACATATGACGAGTGCTGTGCCATCGTGGAGACGGCCGAGATGTACGGCATGATCACCGCCACGCACGCGCACGGCACCAATGGCATCAAGACCGCGGCGCGCGCCGGGGTGACGTCGGTTGAGCACGGCATGATGCTGGATGAAGAGTGCATTGAAATCATGAAGGCCAAAGGCACCACGCTGGTGCCCACCATCATTGCGGCAGAGCGCATCGTGGCCATGGGCAGCAAGATCGGCACGCCTCAGTGGGCGATCGACAAGGCCACGACGGTGCTCTCGCACCACAAATGGGGATTCAATCGCTGCCTGGAAGAGGGGATTCCGATTGCCTTTGGCACCGACGCGTCCACGCCGTACAATTTCCACGGCAAGCAGGGCTATGAATTTGAATTGCTGGTCAGCTTTGGCATGACGCCGCTGCAGGCGCTGACCGCCGCGACCCGAACCGCCAGCAGGCTTTTGCGCAAAGATGGCGAGATCGGCTGTATCCAGAAGGGGAAATTGGCGGATATCGTCGCATTCGCAGACGACCCGCGCGAAAACATCCAGACGATGTGCGACTGCCAGTTCGTGATGAAGGACGGCAAAGTCTACAAGCGTGCAAATGCATGAGCCACAGAGAAAAGCCCGGCGATTCGCCGGGCTTTTTCCGTGCACAAAGCCAATGACCACGCACCGATGGAAGGAGTCGGACGGGTCACTTGCCGACGTTTTCGTCGATGGCTTTGGTGATCAAATCGATCTCATCCTGCGACAGCTCCCACTGCATGGCCGCGCAGTTCTCGTTGGCCTCGCGCGGGTTGCGCACGCCCATCAGCGCCGTGGTGACGTGATCCTGCTGCGTGCTCCAGTTGACGGCCACCTGCGCGACCGGCACGTTGTGGCTGGCCGCCACCTCGTCCAGCACCTTGAGCAGCGCCATGACCTTGGAGAACTTGGGCTCTACAAAGTAGTCGTAGAAGGTGTAACGGGTGTCCTTGGGATCCCAGTGCGGCAGCTCACGGATGGCGCCGGTGAGGATGCCCGCGCCCAGCGAACCGTACGTCATGGTGCCGATGCCCTGGCTGACCGCCCACTTCATCAGGCCCTCATCGCGGCGGTTGACCATGGAGTACGGGGGCTGGATGGCGTCCACGGTGCCGTATTTCATGCACTCTTCGATCATGTGCTGATCGTGGTTGGACAGGCCGATGTGGCGGATCTTGCCCTGCTTTTTGAGGTCCTCCAGCGCGCCCATGCTCTCGGCGAACTGCTCGTCGCCCCTGTCAAAATCCGGCCAGTGGACGATGTACAGGTCGATGACGTCGGTACCCAAACGGCGCAGCGAGTCCTCCACCTCGCGGAAGCAGTTTTCGCGGCTGTTGTCGCGCACGCGCGGCGCATCCGGGCCGTTGGGCCAGGTGCTGCCGAATTTGGTGGCCAGAAAGACCTGATCGCGCTTGCCCTTGATCGCCTCGCCGACCACCTCTTCCGAGTGGCCAAAGCCGTACACCGGTGCGGTATCGATCAGATTGACGCCGTTGTCGATCATGGCGTGGATGGCGCGGATACTCTCATCCTTGTCCACGTCGCCCCAGTTGTTTGCGCCGATGGCCCAGGTGCCCACAGCGATGACCGAGACGTCCATATCGCCGATTTTCTTGTACCTCATGTCCAGATCCCTCCAAAGATATGATTCTTCATGCCATGAAAAAAGACACGGCAAAAAGGCGTTGCAGTGTCCATATGTTCGCTGATTGATCTCTGATGCCAACAGTATACCCGAAGCGTGTGCGGGCGGCAAGAGAAAATGTCTGCAAACCATGGAACGCCCAGCGGATACAAACCAATCGAGGAAAGAGGGCCCCTGTTGAGGGGCCCTCTTTCCTTTAGGTAAGGTTTTTAGGGAGACGAACGCGCTTAAAACGTGATGTCTTTTCCGTAGTAAGCGCAGAGGAACACTTCTTTCATCTCTTCTGCAGAGATCGGACGCGGATTGGAGCCGGTGCAGGCGTCCGCAATGGCGCGCTCGGCGATCATCTGGACTTTGTCGAGGAAGTCCTTCTCGTCGATGCCGTACTCTTTGAGCGAGAGCGGCAGATTCAGCGCCTTGTTCATGCTGCGGCACCAGGCAACCAGGGAAGCAACCAATTCCTTGTCGTTGCTGCCAGCCAGGCCGATGTGGCGCGCGATGGCCGCGTAGCGGCTCTCGGCCACCTTGGCATTGAACTCGATCACGTAGGGGAGGTAAATGGCGTTGGCCAGACCGTGCGCGATGCCGAACACGGCGCCGGTCTTGTGCGCCATGGAGTGTGCGATGCCCAACAGCGCGTTGGAGAAGGACATGCCGGCCAGGCACTGTGCGTAGTGCATGCGGTCGCGCGCATCCATATCGCCCTCGTAGGATTTGACGAGATCATCCTGAATCATCTTGATGGCGTGCAGTGCCAGCGGATCGGTGAAATCGGTGTGCAGGCCGGCCACATAGGCCTCGATGGCGTGCGTGAGCGCATCCATACCGGTGTTGGCGGTCAGGCTCTTGGGCATGGTCTCGGCCAGCTCCGGATCCACAATTGCGATATCCGGCGTGATGTTGAAGTCGGCCAGCGGGTATTTGATATCGGTGGAGTAGTCGGTGATGACAGAGAACGCCGTCACTTCACTCGCCGTGCCCGAGGTCGAGGGGATGGCCACAAAATGCGCCTTGGTGCGCAGCGTGGGCATCGAGAAGGGGTCTTTGATATCTTCAAAGGTCTTGTCCGGGTACTCGTAGAACACCCACATCGCCTTGGCGGCATCGATCGGGGAGCCGCCGCCGATGGCCACAATCCAATCCGGCTGGTTCTCACGCATGAATGCGGCGCCGCGCATGACCGTCTCAATCGACGGATCCGGCTCTACGCCTTCAAAGATGTGAACGTCCATACCCGCCTCTTTGAGGTAATCCGCCGTCTTCTTCAGGAAGCCAAACTTCTGCATGGACGAGCCGCCCACGACGATGACAGCGCTCTTGCCCTTGAGTTCCTTGAGGGTCTCCAACGAACCCTTGCCATAATAGATGTCTCTGGGAATGGTAAAACGCATGATGGTTCCTCCTTAAACAGATTTTTTCTAACGCCATAAATGGTTCTTTTTATATACAGC
>DXZF01000416.1 GCA_019415425.1 Bacillota bacterium
TCAGCCGTCCCCGATCCGATCGCCGCTTCGATGAGCGATTGTTGTACGCGCAACAGCACAAATCGCTCGGTGCCGTAGAGCACGTAGACGTTTTGCAGTTGATTCTGTTTGATCTGTTTTTTTAAGTCCGTATATTGCATGTATCTCTTCCCCTCAAACAACCCAGCACAGCGCCAATAGCACCGCCGCAACCAGCCACTTTGTGCGCGTTCTCCACAGGCACAGGGGCGAAGTGGCGGCCATGGCGCACAGCCACAACAGCGTATCCCAGACGCTGACGCCATGCCACTGCACCACGGCGCCGGGCAGGCGCGCACAGAGATCCACGCCCACCTGCAGGCATACCGCCAACCCCTGTACGCCCTTGGCCACCAGCATTCCCAGCGGCGCAAAGCACAGGCCCAAAAGCGCGGCACACAGCCCGGCAATGGTGAGGATGCCCGACAGCGGGACGGCAAACAGGCTGGTCAATACAGCGTAATTGGAGACGCGCGCAAAGAACAGCAGCCCTACCGGCAATACGCCCATCTGCGCTGCAAGCGACATGGACAGCGAATCCGTCAGCCATGCAGGCAGGTGCAGGCGCTTGAGCGCAGCCGTCCAGTTGCCCATCCACAGCGCAATGCCCAGCACCGCGGCATACGACAGGCAAAACCCCGCCGTGAACAGCTGCAGCGGCGCAACGCACAGGATGGCCAATGCCGACGCGAAGATCGAGGTGAGTAGATCATACGGCAATCCCAGCATTTGTGCAACGCATGCGATCGTGGCCATCAGGCACGCGCGCACGGCCGAGGCGGGCATCCCCACCATCAGGCAGTACGTCCACAGCAACAGCAGCACCCCGCTGAGCGCCAGGCGGCTTTTGATGCCAACGCGTTTGTACACCCACAGCGCCACCGTCATGAAAAACACGATGTGCAGGCCGGAGACGGCCAGTACGTGTGCCGCGCCGCTATCGCGGAACGCCTGCAATTCGGCATCGCTGAGCCATTGGGTATCGCCCAGCGTCATCCCGATGACAAGGCCGGCCTGCTCGTCCATCTGTTGGGCCAGAACCTCTTTGAGCGCATAGGCAAAGCGGCCCGGCAAATCGCACAGCGCGCCGGAGGTTCCCACCACTTCACACGAAGATGCCTGCGCCTGAATCAGAATCCCCTGCGTCTTGCGCCAGAGCACTGCATCGAAGTCGCTGTCCTCCTGGTTTTTCACGGCGGCAAGCGACGCCTCTGCCCGCACGCGGTCGCCGGGACGCGCCGCGCTTGGCGCGTACACGTTGAGCACCATGGTTTCGCCCGTCTGCGTGCCATCGACATATACGTC
>DXZF01000417.1 GCA_019415425.1 Bacillota bacterium
TTCGCTGCGTGATCAACACCGGGCAGGATGGCGGGCAGACGGTGCCGCACCTGCACATGCACCTGCTGGGCGGGCGCGCACTGGGCTGGCCGCCGGGCTGAAAAATCGCGCCGGCAGGTCGTTGACAGTCTGTGTGGTTCACGGTATAATGAGTCGTATAATCAAGCGCAAGCGTTTTGCATGGAGGGAGGGGAATACATATGTCCGAAATCCGGGTTGGGGAAGGCGAATCCCTCGAAAGCGCGTTGAAACGTTTTAAACGCAAATGTGCACGCTCCGGCGTCATGGCAGATATCCGTAGGCATGAGCACTACGAAAAGCCCAGCGTCAAGCGCAAGAAGAAAGCAGAAGCCGCCAAAAAGCGCAGATACTGATGCAACCGCCCCCTGCAGCGCAGGGGGCTTTTTCTGTGCGCGCACGGGCGCTGCGACAAAAGCCGCGGCGCAGATGTGGCAATACTGGCTGGCTTTTGTAGCGCAAATGTGGTAAAATGGCTGTGCCCAAACGGGCGTGCGGGGCGACCCGCAGTGGGAAAGGAGCGAATACGATGCAAAGACATCTGAGGAAATGGGGCGCGCTGGCGATTGCGGCCGCCATGGCGCTGGGCCTTATGGGCTGCGGCGGCGGTACCGACGCGCAGGCGCTGATGGAGCAGGCCAGGCAGAACATGCAGAGCGTCAACAGCATGCAGATGAAAATGACCATGAACTTGGACATGGCGGCGATGAGGCAGTCGGCGCAGATGGATATGGTCGCGGACATGGCAGTGGTGCAGTCGCCCATGCAGATGCGCATAGAGATGCAGGTCAGCGGCATGGGCGAGAGCGCGCAGGTGCAGATGTACGCCAAGCAGACCGACGGCACGCTGATGATGTACATGAACGACGGTACGGGCTGGAAGGCCGGTGAGACGACCGAGACCGAGTTGCAATCGCAGATGCAGCAGGCCGACGCGCAGAACTATATGAACACCTTCATCGAGGCGGCCACGAGCTACAAGGCCGTGGGCAGCGAGATGGTCAACGGCGTCAACGCCGAGAAGATCGAGTGCACCGTCAAGGCGGACGCGCTCGCCACGGCGATCATGGCCAGCGGCCTGGAAGAGCAGATGAGCCTGGAGGGCGCGGATGCCGAAGCGGTTGAGTCGATCTTTGAAGGCGTGGACGATCTGGTGTTCACGGTGTGGGTCGAGCCGGAAGCGGCGCATGTGGTCAAGATGGAGATGGACATGACGCAGTTGATGGCGCAGGTGATGGAAAACCTGATCAAGCAGGCGGCCGGCGAGCAGGCCGAGCTGCTCTCGGGCGCGATCGAGATCAACGCGTTCAAGGTGACCATCGACATTTCCGACATCAACGCCATCAGCGAGATCGAGATCCCGCAGGAGGCGCTGGACGCGGCGTAAACGCTGGACCTTCGGGCGGGCGTGGCCATGGATTTGTGCAGCGGGGCAAGGAGGGGGAGGTTGCGGATGAAGTACGCGAGGACATGCCTGGGCAAGGTCGTCACGGCGTTTCTGCTGCTGTGCGGGCTTGCGGGCTGCAGCGCAGGCGGGGCGGATGCGACGGCGCAGGTGGAGCGGGCAAAGCAGAGCCTTCTGCAGGCACAGAGCTATGCGGCGACCGTCACGCAGGATACGGAGATGGAAGTGTTTGGCATCGCGTCGCCATGGACGACGCAGGCACATGTGCGCTGTATCCGCGAACCGTTGCAGATGCAGCTGGAAGTGTACCTGTCTCTTATACACATCT
>DXZF01000418.1 GCA_019415425.1 Bacillota bacterium
CTTTGGCGCGCTGCATCAGCTCGGGAATGCGCGCCGCGCCGTCGAGCAGGCTGTACTGCGTATGCACGTGTAAATGGCAAAATCCGCTCAATGTTTGTCCTTTCTCTCGCTCTCTTCATAGCCGGCCTGCTGCGCCAGTTCCACCAGGCGGCGCAGGCGGTGGTTCATGCCGGACTTGGAGGTCGGCTCGCTCATCATCGCGGCCAGCTCCGCCAGCGTCGCATCCGGCTCGCTCAGGCGCGCGTCGGCCGCCTCGCGCAGGGGGCCGGGGCACTTTTCCAAAATGCCGTGCTCGGCCAGGTAGCGAATGCACGCCACCTGCCGCATCGCGGCGTTGACGGTCTTTTTGAGGTTGGCCGTCTCGCAGTTGACCGCGCGGTTGACCTGGTTTTTTACCTGGTGCAGCGCCCGCGCATTCTCCCACGCAAATACCGCGTTGTGCGCGCCGATGCCGGCCAGGATGTCGCTGATGCTGTCGCCGTCCTTGACGTACACCACCACGTGCTGCTTGCGCACGATCAGCTGCGCGTCGATATTCATCGTCGCCAGCAGCGCCTGCGTCGACTGCGCCAGCAGCATCTCGCGGAACACCCACTCGAGGTGGTACGCCTTCTCCGGGTTGGTCACGCTGCCACAGGCGAGGAACAGCGCGCGCAGATAGGCGCGCTTGCAGCACGTGCGGCGGATGAACCCAGGCAACGTGCGCAGGATGCGCCCATCCGCCCACACGCCCAGTTGGGCCAAAAGCGCCAGCACCGTCTCATGCCCCTCAATCTGCAACAGCACCGTGCTGCGCTTGTGCAGCCGGTTGTTTTGCCGCGCCAGCAGCTGCGCCGTCTGCCCGGTATATGCCTTGACAAACCCGAACCAGCGCCGTGCCAGCGCGGCGTTCTCGGTGGCCATCTCCAAAATCAGCGTGTTGCGCCGGATGACAAGGCTGCCGCACGCCTGTACGGCCGCCGCCAGCTCCGCCTTTTCGCAGCCGGCATGGCGGTTCTGCAACCGCACCAGCTCCGCCTTGGTGCGTGCGGAAAACGACTCGCTCTGCGCGCTCAATCCCGCTGCGCGTCCTTTCGGATGTCCCGGTGCTGCACCACGGAAAACACGCCGTTTTCCGCCAGCCGGCGGTGCAACCCTTCGGCCAGTGCGACAGAGCGGTGCATGCCGCCGGTACAGCCGATGGCGATCACCACCTGATACTTGCCCTCGTGCTGGTAGTGCGGCAACAGGTAGGTGATCATATCCACCAGCTTGTCCTCGAACACGCGCGTCTGCTCGTGCGCATAGACGAAATCCCGCACGGGCTGCTGCAGCCCGTTGAACGGGCGCAGTTCGGGATCGTAGAACGGGTTGGGCAGAAACCGCACGTCAAACACCAGATCGGCATCCAGCGGGATGCCGTTTTTAAAGCCAAAGGAGACGATCACGGGCAGGATCTGCTCGCGCCGTGCATCGTCGGAGAACATGCCCCAGAGCAGATCGCCCAACTGCTTGTTGGTCAGATTGGAGGTATCCACGATGTAACGCGCCATCTCGCGCAGCCGTGCCAGCAGCAGTCGCTCGGTCTTGATGCCCTCCTGCACCGAGGTCGCGTTCATGGGATGGCGCCGCCTGCTCTCCTTGTAGCGGCGGATGAGCACCTCGTCCGCCGTCTCCAAAAACAGCAGATCGCACTGCACGTCCAGCGCGCGCATCTCGTCGATGGCGTGGTAGATGTGCTCAAAGAATACGCCTGCGCGCGTATCCACCACCAGCGCCGCCTTTTCAATGCAGTGCTCTTCCTTGCACATGCCGATAAACGTCGCCATCATCTGCGGCGGCATGTTGTCCACACAGAAATAGCCCATGTCCTCCAGCTGGTGCAGCGCCAGTGAACGCCCACCGCCCGAAAGGCCCGTCACAATGATACCTG
>DXZF01000419.1 GCA_019415425.1 Bacillota bacterium
TACATGGGCCCCGTCGGCGCCGGCCAGGCCACCAAACTGGGCAACCAGATCGTCGGCGGCGTGACGCTTTTGGCCGTGGTGGAGGGCCTGTTGCTGGCCCAGAAGGAAGGGCTGAACCTGGACGATTTCATCGCGGCGCTCTCGGGCGGCTCGGCGCAGTCCACGTGCCTGTCCATCAACGGCCCCAAGATCGCACACCACAACTATGACCCCGGGTTCATGGTGGAACTGTTCCAAAAGGACATCCGCCTGATCATGCAGGCCGCGCAGGACGATCACCTGACGTTGCCGGGCATCGCGCTGGTGCAGCAGCTGTACAACGCCGTGGCCGGCATGGAGGATGGTCCCAAAATGGGCCATCAGGCCATGGCCAAGGCGCTGGAAGCGCTCAACGGCGTGACCATCGGCTAAGCCCCATCAGAAGGATAAAGGCACCCGCTTAGTGGCGGGTGCCTTTTGTTGTGCCACAGGGAGGCGCCTGCGGCGCGCACGCATGCGCACAGCAGCCGTCGCCGCATTTGCCCGCGCGCCCACCCTTTCCTGCAGTGGGAAATGGGGCGTCGCAGCGATGGCAAAAAAATGAGAGATATTTCTCTCTTTTCTCTTGACAGAGCGCCCAAAACGTTATATATTTATAACACAGAAGCGAAATATATCACATTGGAGGATGTAAACATGGAGAGAGAACTCAAGGCGACCGCGTGGACGATTGCCGTGTACCTGGTGAGTGGGCTGGTATGGCTTTGCAGCGGGATCCTGAACCTCTTTGAAGATTCCACGCTCTGCAAGATCGTGGCCCTGGTGCTGTGGGCGCTGAACGCCGTGACCATGGCCGTCGTCCTGCTCAAAAAGCGGGAGAACTATGACGAAATGGCAAACGCGCATTTTATGACCGCCACAAGCTACGGCTTTGCCACGCTGCTGTTTGCGATGCTGCTCTTTTCCCTCGGGCTCGACATGTTCCATCTGGGCGGAACCGCATTCCACCTGCAGTATGAGACGGTGGCCCCGTTTTTGCTGGGCATCGGCATGATCACCGTGGGGTTCACCTTTGCACGGCTGGAAAGGAAAGGCGATTGAATGGCGAAGCTGCGGACGAATATCCACGCGCTGCGCAAGCAGCGCGGCATGCAACAGGCGGAGCTGGCCGCGCTGGTCGGCGTCCGCCGGGAGACGATTGGACACCTGGAGAATGGAAAGTACAACCCCTCCCTCAAACTGGCGCTCGACATCGCAAAGGTGTTCGGGCAGCCCGTCGAACAGATCTTCTTCTTTGAAGAGGAGGACGAGTCGCCGGCCACCTGAGGCCTGAAAAGCGATGGCGCGTACGTACGCGGCGCCTGCACATCGGCCCCCAAAGGGGGACGGGTGCGGGCGCCCGTTTGCATATGGCGGCGCCGGCGCGCGCAAAGCGCCCGGTTCCCGTTGCATGCAAAGCGCATACGGGGCGGGCCCCACACGGCGGACGGCGCGCGCGATCGATGCGGGCACTTTGAGAAAAATGAACTGTTTCCACGTGCAGAGATTTGCCGCTGTGCGCTTGCGTGTTCCCCTCGTCACCTGATAAAGTGTAAGAAAAAACGGGAGTTGATTTCCAATGGAGACGCAGGCGATGGAGCGGATTGCGGACATAGACTGTTTTCTTTTGGATATGGATGGCACCATCTACCTGAGCGACGTGCTCATCGATGGCGCGACTGCGTTTTTGCAGGCCGTAGAGGCGGCCGGCAAATCGTTTCTATTCCTGACCAACAACTCGTCGCGCAATGCCGCGTACTACCAGCAGAAGCTCTCACGGCTGGGCATCGAGGTGCCGCTGGACAAGATCCTCACCAGTGGACAGGCAGCGGGCAACTACCTGTGCCGCGTGTATCCGCAAAAGCGGGTGTGGGTATTGGGCAACGAATACCTCAAGGAAGAGCTGACGCGCATGGGCGTGCAGGTGGTGGAGGAGCGCCCGGACGTGGTGCTCGTGGGCTACGACAACACGCTGACATATGAAAAACTGTGCGATTGCTGCGACTACGTGCGCAGCGGGCTGCCGTATATCGCCACGCATCCGGACTTCAACTGCCCGGTGCACGGCGGGTTTGTGCCGGACCTGGGGTCGTTCATGATGCTCATCGAGGGCTCCACCGGCCGCAAGGCCGATGTGGTGGTCGGCAAGCCGGAGTGGGAGATCATCGAGGCGGCGTGCGCGCGCACCGGCGTGGCGCCCGCCCGCATGGCCATGTGCGGCGACCGGCTGTACACCGACATCGCCGCGGGCAAGCGGCACGGGTTGCTGAGCATTCTGGTGCTCACGGGGGAGAGCAAACGCGAAGATATCGCCTCTGCGCAGTACGCGCCGGATCTGGTGCTCGATCGCCTGGGCGATTTGGTGCCGGTGCTGCAATCTGCTTTGGGGAGTGGGATGAGAGAGCCATGAGCGAAGCGGAGCATGGGGAAGAGATTCTCAATCATCTGTTGGGCTGCCACCTGACGGCGTTGATGGGCGTAGCGGATGAAGATGGCAGTTCGGAATTGTACGCGGTGGGCAAGCCGCATCAGGTGGGGTCCGCATGGACATTGCACGTGATGGTGCCGTGTGCGCGGGCGCGGCAATGGCTCTTACAGCGCCCGCAGCCCATGTGCATGATGCTGTACAGCGCACGCGCGTTCTATCGGGCCGTGCTCTCGGGCAGCGCATGTGCCTGTGACCGGCAGGCGTTGCAGTCCCTGCAGCCGGAGCAACAGGTGTGCATATGCCTTTGGGTTACGCAGGCCCGGTTTTACAATGGGGCCGACACGCACGTTCGGGTTCGACTCAACGGCCTGCCGGAACGGCAAGGCCAGCCGCCCGCCTCGCTGCAGGCCACGCCGTGCGGCACATACGGGCACACCAATTAGCAAAGAGGGCGCGCTGCAGCCGGTTTGGCCGCGGCGCGCTTTTCGCATCCGTGGCTTTGCGCGGCTGTTGAATGAAAAATAAAAG
>DXZF01000042.1 GCA_019415425.1 Bacillota bacterium
GGGTGGAGATGCGCATCCCCGGCCTGTTCACGGTGTACAACTCGCTGGGCTGCGCCGCGGCGTGCCTGGCGCTGGGGCTGGAGCTGGACGCGATCGTGGACGGACTGCACCAGATGCAGACCGTGCCGGGCCGCATCGAGGTCGTGCCCACGGGCGATACGCCGTACACCGTCATCCTGGACTATGCGCACACGCCGGACGGGCTGGTGAACATCCTCTCGGCCGTGCGCGGCTTTGCCAAGAACCGCGTGATTGCGCTGTTTGGCTGCGGCGGCGACCGCGACCCCAAAAAGCGCCCGCTGATGGGCGAGGCCGCGGGGCAGGGCGCCGATTACTGCATCGTGACCAGCGACAACCCGCGCACCGAGGACCCGCAGGCCATCATCGACGCCATCGTACCGGGTGTGGAAAAGACCGGCTGCCCGTTTGAAGTGGTGGTGGACCGGCGCAGCGCGATCCGGCGCGCGCTCATTTGCGCACAGCCCGGCGATGTGATAGTATTGGCGGGCAAAGGGCATGAGCCGTATCAGGAGATCGACGGCGTGCGGCATCCCTTTGATGAAAAGGAAATCGTCAGACAGGCGCTTGCCCAAATACACGCGCAGGCATAGCCTTTCTGTCGCGCAGGGGAGATAGACACGATGCAACAGCTGATCTGGCCACTGGCGCTGGCCTTTGTGATCGCACTGGCATGCGGCCCGGCGATCCTGCCGGCGCTGCGCAGGCTGAAATTGGGACAAAATGTGCGAGACGACGGACCGCAGACACACCTGATCAAGGCGGGCACGCCGACCATGGGCGGCGTGGTGTTCCTGCTGGCAGGCGTGGCGTCGGCCATCGTCTTTACGCGCAACAGCCTGCACTTTACGCTCTTTGCGGTGCTCATCACGCTGGGCTACGGCCTGATCGGGTTTCTGGACGACTACATCAAGGTGGCCAGGCATCGCTCGTTGGGGCTGACGCCCATACAGAAGATCATCGGCCAGCTGGGCCTGGCCATCGTGGTGGCGCTGTTTGCCGCCACGCGCAACGAGATCGGCACGGCGCTGTACATCCCGTTTTGCGGATATGTGGATTTCGGCTGGTTTTACGTGCCGTTTACGGTGTTCATCGTGGTGGGCATGGTCAACTCCGTCAACCTCACGGACGGGCTGGACGGCCTGGCCTCGGGCATGTCGGTGATCGTGTGCGCGGGGTTTGCGCTGGTCTCCTACGGCCTGGCGCAGAGCGCGCAGGCCACGGGCGAGATATTGCGCGCGGTTTGCCTGCGCAATATGTGCGTGTTCGGCTCGGCCATGGCGGGCGGGTGCCTCGGGTTTTTGCGCATCAACGCGCACCCGGCGCGCGTGTTCATGGGCGATACCGGCTCGCTGGGGCTGGGCGCGGCCATCAGCGTGCTGGCGGTGGCCACGCGCATGCAGTACCTGTTGCCCATCATGGGCGGCATGTTTGTGGCCAGCACCGTGTCGGTCATCATTCAGGTGGTCAGCTTCCGGCGCACCGGCAAGCGCGTGTTCCGCATGGCGCCGCTGCATCACCACTTTGAGCTGTGCGGCATGCACGAGAGCAAGGTGGTTTCGATGTACTACGCCATCACCATCGCGCTGGTGGCGCTGGGGCTGCTCTCACTCTCGCTGTAAATGGCCGCTTTGCCGTGCAAAGCGTTTGGATTGTATAAGGGGGAACCGTAGCATGCAGACACAATTCACCCGTGAAAACCTCAGCGGAAAAGACGTGCTGATCGTCGGCATGGCGCGCAGCGGCGTGGCGGCCGCGCAGATGCTATTGGAGCTGGGCGCAAAGGTCACGCTCAACGATCAGCGCGACAGGCCGGCCTTTGCGGGCGCGCTGGACGAATTCGACGGCCGCGCCACCTTTGCCCTGGGGCAGGAGGTGGGCGAACTGTACCGCGGGCGCGATCTGATCCTCTTCTCCTCCGGCGTGCCGTTTTGGAGCGAATGGATTGCGCAGGCGCGCGAGGCGGGAACCCCGTGCTACAACGAACTGGAGCTAGGCTTCCAGCTCTCCCGGGCGCCGTTTGTGGCCGTGACCGGCACCAACGGCAAGACCACGACCACCACGCTTCTCACCGAGATCTTTCGCAACGCCGGCAAGCAGAGTTATGCCGTCGGCAATATCGGCGTGCCGGTGTGCACGCACGCGCTAGAGATGCAGCCGGACGGCATTCTCGTCGAGGAGGCGGCGCCGTTCCAGATGATCAGCGCCCCCAGCTTCCACCCGCGCGTGAGCATGATCC
>DXZF01000420.1 GCA_019415425.1 Bacillota bacterium
GTGCCCGGCATCTGTGATGAAGCGCTTTTGCTTTTCGTAGTTCTCGGAAAACGGCTTGACGATGCGCCCGGAGAAGAAGATCATCAATAGCAGCACGCACAGCAGCCCCGCTGCGGAGATGCCCGCACTGGTGAGCACAAACGTGCGAAACGTATCTAGGCTGCGCCCGCAGTCCAAAAAGATCATCTGCGTCTGCGCATCCGCCGTGTACACGATGTACCGGTAATCCTCCACAAACCCCTGCGCCCTGCCCTCGCGCCAGATCTGCTGGGCATACGCCATGGCCGTGGCCGTATCCACGGCCGCGATCTTACCGGTGTTGGTGGCGACAACCGTGCCCGCTTCGTTCAAGGTGACGGTAAAATAGCGGGATTCATAGGGCAGTTCCGGCGAACCCAGCTTGCCGTCCTTGGGCGGTTTTTCCAGGCGATTGGCGGGGCTGGGAAAGCTGCCGCCGTTTTCCCTGAGAATGGCGAGCGTCTCATCCGCGGTAAAGACCACCTTGCGGTAGTTGAGGATGGCGGCGCCCCCCACGATGACGAGCAGCACGATGAACAGCGAAAGCATGGAGGCTACGATCAGCTTCATGCGCAGTTTTTTGATCATGCCTTTTCCTCCAGCGAATACCCGGCATTGCGGGTCGCCTTGATTTGGATATTGGCGTGCAGCGCCGCCAGTTTTTTGCGCAGATACGAGATGTACACCCAGACCACGTTGATCTCCGCCTCGCTGTCGTACCCCCAGATATTCTCCAAAAACCGCTCAGAGGGAATCAGGCTACGGGGATTGCGCATCAACAGTTCCAGCATCTGAAACTCCTTGTTTGCCAGGCGGAAACTGCCGCTGGGGGGGGAGAGCTCAAAGGTGGCCTGGTCCAGCGTCACATTGGCCAGGTGCAGCTGGGCGCTGCTCTGGGCGGTTTGCGTGCGCGTCATGGCGCGGATGCGGGCCAAAAGCTCTCTGGCGTGAAACGGCTTGGTCAGGTAATCGTTGGCGCCGGCGTCCAGCCCCAGCACCTTGTCATCCACCTCGGATTTGGCGGTCAACAGCAGCACGGGGATGAGATTGCCCTTTTCCCGTATCTGCTTCAACACCGTAATCCCGTCCACCTTTGGCATCATGATGTCCAAAATGACGCCGTCATAGTTGTCCGCTTCCAAATATTGCAGCGCGGTTTCCCCATCGTACACGGCGTCTACGGAATAGTTGTTCCGCTCCAAAATCGTCACCAGTGCCTTGGAAAGCTGCTTTTCGTCCTCTGCCAGCAACAGCCTCATGCCCGTCCCTCCATGGCGATGGATTGCCCCGGCGCAACGGCCGCCGGGCGCCGGTCAATCGCAAAGCCGTATTGCACATCCAACGCTCGATAAATCGATTTTATCATAGCCGCGCCACTTTAAACGAGGCTAAAATCTTTGCGGGCATCGCAAGGTTCCACTGCCTGCACACAGCCGCTTGCAGCGGGGGGCGTTGTGCCGGATTGCGCCGTGCGCCCGCGGTTCGCGCGCCACGGCCGCACCGCACGTACCCCGGGTTGCCACTTTTATGCAAAAGCGGCCCCCAGTGGGCCGCCTTTGGCAGCGGTTCGATTGTGTACTGCGTTTACGGCTCCCAGATGGGCCGAAAGCGCAGAATCCGGCTGGGCCTTCCATACTGGCCCATCAGCTTTTCACCGGCCACTTCGCAGTACCCGGCATCGCACAGCTTGAGGATCATGCGATCCATCGTGCGCACATGTATGCCACACATCGCGGCCAGCTCCCGGGAGGTAAATTCGTTTGTCTGCGCCTGCGCCACGCAGCGAAAGACGGCGTGCACCGCATTGGCGCTCAGCCCCGTCTGCCGGGCGATCTCATAGATGCGCTGGTCGATGTCCTCCCCGCTCTCCCCCTTGCGCAGGCCGTTGAGCGGGCCGATCACTTCGTTGTTCCCAAAGACGACGTACGCCCCGCCGCCCGCATGCCGTCGCGCGCGCTTGATGCCCTCATACGCGTTGAACTTGGATGCATTGGCCGTCCTTCCGTAGCCAATGCCCATGCAGACGCGCACCACGCTGGCTTCGCGAAGCATCTGCAGCAGGTAAAAATCCTGGTACCCCCTCGTCTCCCGCTCCACGCTCTTTCTGGTGGTAAAGATCATGAATGCATTGGGCCCCTGCTCCACCAGCACGCCGTCGATCCGGCTATTGAACAGGTACAGCTTATCCAAAATGCGCAGGCGCTGGCACAGGTACGCGTACTCTTCCTCGTGCAATAGCGAATACGCCGTGGGCAGTTGCAGTTGGATGGCCAGCACGACGATCTGATTCTCGCTGTTCTGCTGCGCGATGCAGCGAAGCTGCAGGTTTTGAATGCCCTGTGCCATGACGTCCTCTGCGGGCATCGTCTTTCCCACGGGCGCCGGTGCCCCGTTGCGCCTGTGGGTTTCTCGCCGTTTGGCTCCACCTCGATTGTAACGCCCCGCCCGTTGTCTTTAACAGGCCGCAATCTGTCTAAAAGTCCTCCTGGGCGCATCGCCATCTTGCACTTTGCATTTCTGTAGGCATGCGCTATGATGAAGGGGATACGCGCCCTGCGCCCGCTCCGACGTGCGTTTGCCGGCGGGCGCAGCAAAAAAGGAGGTTTGCCCATGCCACTCTCCCACGGCTTTACGGTGTACGAGCAGGACGGCCTGCGCGTGACGCGCTATGCCGACAGGACCGGCCCGTTCACGGTGGACGGGGTCACGTATCTGAGCCTTTTTGCGCTCAACCAGGCGCCCACGACCGCATCTGCCAGCCGGCTGTACCCGTGCTTTGACGCATTTGACCGCATGCATGAGGACCGCTACTTCCGCTGGTCGTTCCCATGCGCCAGCATCCAGGAGGCCGACGCTCTGCAACAGCGCATTGCACAGGGCGCGGTGCGCCTGGCGCAGCTCTCGGACCCGCAGTACGACTTTGCCTGGGGCGAGTATGCCCGCGTGCCGGTTCTGCCCATGGTCTATGCCGAGGACGGCGAGGACTGGCTGATCGTGCTGGAACCGGCCTGACGCGCAATTGCACCACACGGAAACGGGCGCACAACGCATGTTGCGCGCCCTTCTCAAATCCTATAGGCGAATCCATCCGCCATCCGTCAACGCCTGTGCCGTCTGCTGGAGCGGACGCCCCCGGTCGCACGCGGCAAAGCATGCGCTGTCAAACGGCACGTTGGACGGGATGATCTTGATGGAAATGGGCGGCTGTTTGAAGCCGTCTACGCCCGCGCGCCACTGCGGCACGCGCGTGGTATCGGTCGTGGGGGGAATATACGTCTCGTACGCCTCCCGCTGGCCGGAACCCGCCTCCCATCCGTCTTGCCAGATGCGCACAAAGTGCTGACGGCCGGCGGCCTGCACCAGCGTATGCAGCGTGATGGATGCATCGCACAGCACCAGGGAGAGCAGGTGGGCGTTGCCATCCACCACGTACAGCGCGTCCCCGATGCGGTTGACGATGATCGCCTTGTCCAGCCCCTGGGGATATTCGCGTTTTAGAAACCACGCGACGCCGTTTTGCCGGATCGCGGTACAAAAGCGCTGCAGCCGCGCGCGTGCCGATGCATCTTGCAGAAAAAAGGTGTGATGTCCAATTGCGCCGATAAACTGTGCGCACGGCGTCTGCCACACGTCCATGTCGCTTCGCCTCCTCTTGCCGTACACGTCTCTCCCTCTATTCTCTACGCTTCTGCTGCCAATGGCAAGATGGAAAAGGCATTTTTGCATCCCCACACATCCTGTTTTGCCCACAGGCGCTCCATCGTCATTGGGCTGCGCCAGGCGCCGCACCCCTTTCCCGGCACGGGCTGCACACGTAATGCCAATCCCCCTGTGCGTCCTGTAGCCGCTGTACCTGCACGCCGAACACCTGCTGCAAAAGCGACGTCTGCAAGAGCGGTTCCGGCGCACCCAGATATGCGACGCGGCCCTGCTTTAGCACGCACAGGGTATCCGCCACGGCCAGCGCCTGGCACAGATCGTGCAGCACCAGGCCCACCGCCTTGCCCGCCTCATGCGCCAATTGCCGGATGCACCCGAGCAGCTCCAGTTGATGGTGCACGTCCAAAAACGTCGTGGGTTCGTCCAGCAGCATCGTCTGCGTATCCTGCGCCAGCAGCATGGCCAAATACGCCTTTTGCCGTTCCCCGCCCGACAGGCGCGCCGTGTTGGCATGCCGCAGGGCCCAGATGTCCATGCGCTGCATGGCCTCTTGTACGATCTGCGCATCCCGCTGCGTGCGCCTGCGCGCAAACCCCTGGTGCGGAAACCGCCCGTGCTCCACCAGCGCCGCCACGGGGATCTGCGGCACCTGCCGCACCTGTGGCAGCACCGCCACCTGTTGCGCAAAGGCCTTGGGGGCATACGCCTGCACCGGCTTCCCATCCAGGTAGACCGCGCCCGACTGCACCGGCAGCAGGCGCGCCGCAACCGACAACAGCGTCGTCTTTCCGCAGCCGTTGGGGCCCACGATGCACGTCACCGTTTGGGGGGCAAAGCACAGCGATACGTCGTATAATACCTGTTTGTGCGCGTAACCCGCGCAAACCTGTGCCAGTTCAATCATACAACCGCCCCCGTTTCTGCCGCAGCAACAGCATTAGGAAAAAGGGCCCTCCGATAAACGACAGCACGATGCCCACTGGAATCTCATACGGCGCGAACAGCACGCGCGAGAGCAGATCGCACAGCAGCGTAAACGCCGCGCCCAGCAGCGCGCACAGCGGCACCAGCGCTTTCTGATCGTATCCGATCAAAAAGCGCGCGGCGTGCGGCACGATCAGCCCGATAAACCCCAACAGCCCTGCAAAGCTGACGGCGCCGCCGGCCAACATGGCCGCGGCCAGCAACAGGGCAAAGCGCACCGCGCGCGTGCGCAGCCCCAGCGAGGTGGCGACTTCATCGCCCAGCATCAGTACGTTCATCTGCTTTCTCAGCACAAACGCGAGCAACATGCCCGCCGCAATGACCGCCATCGCGGGCAGCATCTGCCGCATGTACACGCCCGACAGGCCGCCGATCATAAACGACATCCGGCTGGTCTGCGCCTCGGGCACCAGTGTGAGCACCGTATCGGTCATGGCGCCCAAAAAGCTCGAGATCGCAATTCCCGCCAGCACCAGCGTCATGCGCGACGCGCCGGTCGCGCTGGCGATGAAATAGATCAGCAGCGTGGCGACCAGCGCGCCCAGCATGGCCGCAAGCGGTGTGAACAGCAGCAGCGAGGGGAAGAACGCCGCGAGCAGCAGCGTAAACAGGCCCGCCCCCGCATTGACGCCGATGATGTTGGGCCCTGCCAACGCATTGTTGAGCACGGTCTGCAAGATCAGGCCCGAAACGCTCAGCGCCGCGCCCGCAAGCACCGCCGCGATCGTGCGCGGCAACCGCACCAGCAAGCAGATCTGCCGCACCGCACCCGTTGCGCGCCCCGTGAGCGCCTGCCACACCTGCCCGGGCGAAAGCGCCACCGCCCCCACGCACAGGCTGAGCAGCGCGCAACCCAAAAGGGCCATGGCGGCAACGGCCATGGCCCAGCGTGTGCGGCTACTGCGCATCGGGATAGAGGATGTGCAACAGCGCTTCATAGCTCTCCCCCCATCTGGCATTGGGCTTGTAGTGGAACAGCTGCTTGTCCAGCAACACCAGCCGGTCGTTTTGCACCGCCGTCAGTTCCCCCCATGCCGGGTTCTGCACAAACGCCTTTTCAAACGCCTCCATCGCCCTTTCGCTATCGCCCATGGTGGTGACGAGGATGATGTCGGGGTCCTCCTGCAAGATCACTTCCATGCTCACGTCCTCGAGCAGCGAGGGATGCTGGCTGGCGATGTTGACCGCGCCCAGATCGCGGATCATGGCGCCGGTCATGTTGTCATCGCCCTTGGCCTTGGCGCCGGTGCCCAGCGCGCGCAAAAACAACACCTTGGGATGCGTGGGCTGTGCCTGCGCCGTCTCAACGGCGCGCTGCACGCGCCGCTGCACCGCGGTGCCGTTTTGCTCGTACAGATCGGCGCGGCCGGTCAACTCCGTGCAGGTCTTGAGCATGCGCAAATAGTCCTCAAACAGATCGACTTTGAAAAAGGCGCACGGGATCTGCGCGTCCTTGAGCGTCTGTGCCAGCCGCACGTGCCCCTCGATATCCGCCGAGAGCAGCACCAGATCCGGCTGCAGTTCCAGAATCTTTTCGGCATTGGGCGATTTGACGGTGCCGATGATGGCCACGTCCTCGCCCAGCTCCATGTTGCGCTCGCTCACGGCGTCCTCCGTCGTGCCGACGATGGTGCCGCCCGCCAGTACCCACGTCTCTGCATACGAGCCCAGCGCGCTCACCACGCGCTCCGGCCGCTTGGCAAGCTGCACCTGATTTTGCAGGTCGTCCACAAACGTGATCGCCGCCTGCGTTGGCTCCGAAGCCGGCCGGCTGCATCCGGCCAGCGCCGTCGCCGCCAGGCACAGCGCCAGTGCGACGCCCAGCGCCTTTTTCCTCAGCACGTAGCACCTCCCTGCGTCTCAATGCCCAGGATCTGGTCCTTTTGTGCGAGCAGTTCGTCGGTGTACAGCAGCGCCTCCACCTTTTGCAACCCGATGCGGTCGATCATGGAGCCGAACCGCTCGCCCGAGAGCCCGTCGCGCTTAAAGAGCAGGATGCACTTTTCGATCATATCCATTGCCTGCTGTTCGTTGAGCCGCCTTTGCAACGGGGAGCCATGGCGAACCTGCTTGCCCCATCGCCCGCCGATGGTGATCAGGTACGTGCTCTCGCTGCCCTGGACCGCGCCGAACGGGCACTTGCCCACGCACCGCCCACACGCATTGCACTGCGCCGGATCCAGCGCCAGGCCGTTTTCCTTGAGCACCGCCGCGCCCATCGGGCACTCTGTGCTCACGCCGCACACCTTGCAGGCGCGGCACTTGGCCGGATCGTACATCGGCACGCGCTGCCCCGTGATGCCCAGGTCGTTCAAATCGGGTTTGACACAGTTGTTGGGGCAACCGCCCACCGCGATTTTGAACTTGTGCGGCAGCGTCACCGCGCGGTACCCCTCATAAAAGCGATCGTGGATGCGCTTGGCCAGCGCCTGCGTATCGATGAGGCCAAACACGCACACCGTGCCCTTGCACGCCACCACCGGCCGTACCTTGGCGCCGGTGCCGCCGGTCTCCAGGCCGGCCTTTGCGACGTGCGCCTTGAACGGTTCGATATCTTCAAACGCGATGCCCGGCAGTTCCACGGTCAGCCGGGAGGTAAACGCCAGCGTGCCGTCGCCAAATTTCTGTGCCGCCTCGCTCAGGTTTTCCACCTGCTGTGCGGTCAGTACGCCGTTTTCCGTGAGGATGCGCCCGGAAAAGTGCACGCCGTCCCGGTTGGACAAGAACCCCTCTCCCTTGACCCGTTTGCGATCTTCTGCCGTAATGCCCATATGATTGTCCTCCTTATTCCATCGAACTCCCTCTTTTTTGCCATTATACCATACGCAAGCGTTCTACCGCACTGCCATGTTGCCACAGATGTTTGGCCGGCAAAAAACTGCTTCCCGTTGGCTCACCGCAAAAGGGTGTGATAAAATATGCAAAAAACGGGAGGCTTTCACATGGCACAACCGCTTGTCCGTACCCGATACGGCACCGTCGAAGGATATGAGGAAGATGGGGTACACTGCTTTCTCGGCATTCCCTATGCAAAGCCGCCGGTAGGCGCGCTGCGCTTTTTGCCACCGCAGCCGTGCGAACCCTGGCAGGGCGTCCTGCAGGCAAAGCGCTTTGGCCACAGTGCGCCACAGCACGTCCCCGCGCCCGGCCAGCCGCCAGTGACGCCGCTATCGCGCGTGCTGGATCGCAGCCATCTGACGTTTGACGAAGACTGCTTGACGCTCAACCTCTGGCGCAGCGCGCAGTCTGCCGATCAAAAATTGCCGGTGATGTATTGGATTTACGGGGGCGGCTACGTCACTGGCAGCTCTGCGATCGACGTGTACAACGGCGCAGAACTGGCCCGCAAATACGGCGTACTGGTCGTCTCGGTCAACTATCGGCTGGGCGCCTTTGGCTTTCTATCGCACCCTGCACTGCGCGGCAGAGCGGCGCACACGACCAACGCGGGGCTGTGGGATCTGATTGCCGGCCTGCAATGGGTGCAGGAAAACATTGCCGCCTTTGGCGGCGATCCGGACTGCGTGACCGTGTTTGGCGAATCGGCCGGCTCGGCCGCTGTCAATACGCTGTTGGTCACTCCGGCGGCCAAGGGCCTGTTTCACCGCGCCATCACGCAGAGCTTTTCCCCCTTCAATCACGCTGAATGGGATCACGACGCATTGGAAATGCAGGAGCGCTCGCTCCGCTTTCTGCGCAGTTGCGGCATTGAGGACGAAGTGCAGTTGTACAATGCCTCAACCCAAACGCTTTTGGGGCAGGAGAAGGCATATGTGGGCGCGCAGTTCAGCCCGTACGTCGATGGCGACGCGTTGCCGGAGCGGCTGGAGGCGGCGTTCCTCAACGGGCATGTGCACGACGTGCCCGTTCTCTTGGGATGCACGGCAGACGAAGCCACCGTGCTGATGGGCGACCCCAGCCGCGTGACGGCCGAGCACTTCCACGCGACGTTGCAGCGAAAGTATCCCGACGACCAGGAGGCGCTGCTGGCGCACTACGGCGCACTGCTCGCTTCGCACCCCGCCGCGGCGCTGGCGCGCTTTCGCTCTGACAACACGTTGGCCAACATGCGCTTTTTTGCCAGCGTGCTGCAGCGCGTCAATGCCAGCCCCGTCTACTTCTATCGTTTCGCCCACGCCATGCCGTGCGAAGACGCCGCCTTCTTCGGCGCCTTCCACACCAGCGAAATCCCCTATCACTTTGCAAACCTGGCCCGCACGCCCTATCCCATGGCCGCAGAGGACGAGGCACTCAGCCGGACGATGGCGCAGTACTGGACCTCCTTTGCGCGCACGGGCAAGCCCCAGGCCGACGGGGCCCCGGTGTGGGAGCCGTATACGATGCAGGACGACAAGCTCATGTCGCTGGACTGCCCCTGTGCATTTGAGGGGGTGCCCAACTTGGCGCTCACGGATTTTCTGCAGTCGCTTCTGGCCAGAAAAGTGCAGGACATGTATCCGGATTTGCCGGTGCCGCACAGGCCCTGATGGCGCTCTTTTCGCACTGGCATGCAGGCAGGCGTTCCCTTTCGAAACGCCGCTTGAATTCTGCGCAGATTATCAGTATAATTGAAATGTATGAACGGCGTGTGCGTCTATTCTGCACGCTGCCGGCATACGGTTCATCGGGCGGAACCCACGTTCCGACCCAGCGTTTCGAATCTATTTAAAGGAGTGTATGAATATGGCAATTCCCACTGAACGTCACATGGGCGTCATCGTTGAGCCCCACGTCGCCGAAGTGCACACCGAGCCGCTCGAGGCCATGGGCCCCGAAGATGTCGTCATCCAGATGGAGACCAACAACATCTGCACGACCGACTACCAGCACTGGGATGGTCTGCGCAACCATCAGGGCTTCCCGATGGCGGGTGGCCACGAGTGGTCCGGCATCATCGTTGCCAAGGGCGACGACGTGCAGGGATTTGAGATCGGCGATCGCGTCGCGATGTCCGTCAAGGGCTGCGGCAAATGCGCCGTCTGCCGTTCCGGCCGCACCTCCTGCTGCCCGAACAAGACCCGCGTCATGAAGAACGGCTACCTGGGCGACCGTGGTTTCTCCAACTACAAAGTGTCCCACTACACCGACGTCATGAAGATGTCCAAAGACATCACCGCTGCGGAAGCCGGTTTCCTCGAGCCCGTCGCGACGGTTGTGTCGGGTGCGAAAAAGCTGCGCATCAAACCGGCTGAGACGGTGGTCGTCATCGGCGCTGGCACCATGGGCCTGTTGAACGCGCAGGTCGCCAAAGCGTTTGGCGCCCGCGTCATCATCTCCGAGTTGACCGAGAAGAAGCTCTCCCGCGCGCGCGAGATGGGCATTGCCGAAGTCATCGACGCCAAGAGCAACAACCCGGTCGAAGAAGTCATGCGCTTGACCGACGGCAAGGGCGCCGACGCGGTGATCGCGGCTGTCGGTAACACCATTGCCTACAAGCAGGGCTATGAGATGCTCAAGAAGATGGAAGGCCGCTTCCTGTTGTTCGCAGCAGGCTACCCGCAGCCGGAAATGCAGATCAACCCCAACGAAATCCACTACCGTCGTCTGGAGATCATCGGCACGATGAACGCAGACGTGGCGGACTTCGTGGATGCGGCGTTCATGATCTCCAACAAGATCGTCAACTGCAGCTACTCGCTCGAAGGCAAGACCTTCCCGCTGCGCGACATCCAGGAGGCCTACAAAGCCGCTGCGACGCCGGATTCCTACCGCGTCACCGTGGACCTGCAGGGCATCTAATCGCATCGTAGCGTAAAAACCAGAGAGGGCGTACAGCTTGTACGCCCTCTTTTTTTGATGAATCGGCAGCGCTTGCCGGTATGCGCGCAACGCATGCATCTCCCATTCCCTCCATGCCGACTGGCGCTTGCCGATCACTGCCCTCACAAAGGCGCCGTAGCCTTATGCAGCGTCCCATAAGGAAGTAAAAAGAAATTTGGCAGGAACCGGTGTGTTAAATCACGCCGGTTCCGATTCGTTTAGGGACTCCCTTCCGATCTTTAAAGGGATGCGGATTTGCCCCACATAGGTAAAGTATAAATCTATCTGCACATGCTTCCTCCCGTTCTCCCTTACCGGGCTGTGCACCACGATCTTGCTCACAAGCTCATTGAGAATGGCAGCGTCAAGTTCTGGAATATCCAGGTACTTGTCCACCAGCTTCAGAAACTCGTTCACATTGGAAACCTGCCCGGCCTGTGTTTCAATTTCCCGTTCCAGTACAGCGGCAAGCTGCTCAATCTCCGCCTGCTCCTTCTCGTATTGACGGGATAATTTTAAGTACCGGCTATCAGACAGCTTGCCCAGCACATTGTCCTCATAGATGTGCTGGATAATCCGGTCTAAATCCTCCATCCGCTTTTTCGCCCCGGAGAGGGCTTTCTGTTTTTCTGCCAGTTCGGCCTTGCAGCTTTCCTCGTTCTGCGCCAGCATTTCCAACTTGAAATCCTTCCGGAACATACGGACATAACTCAATGTCTGCCGTATGGTTTCCAACACGATCCGGTAAAGCACCTGTTCCCGAATATAATGGATTTTACAGGAGCCGGTGTTGCTCTTGTAATTGGAGCAGACGAAATGGTTCTGGCTGTCATCCTTGTAAGTGCTGCAGGTGCAGAAATACAGCTTGGCCCCGCAGTCGGCGCAGTAGAGAAGGCCGGAGAATATGCTGGTCCTTCCTGTTTTTGTCGGCCTGCGTTTGTTCTTCCGCAGTTCCTGCACCCGTTCCCACTGTCCCTTCTCAATGATGGCGGGCTGGGTGTCCTCAAAAACCCGCTGGTTCTCAACCGGGT
>DXZF01000421.1 GCA_019415425.1 Bacillota bacterium
GCCGGATAGGGGCGTAGTAGGCCGCCCGCGCGTGCAAGTGGGACGCAAACGGCTTTTTTGCATCGGGCCTGTGGATTCGACAGATTTCGTTTGCGTTTGTATTGCGATTGATATACAATATAACTCAATGAGATCAGCCTACAAAGGATTTATGCTGAACCGCATCCGTTTGTATTTTTCAGAGAACGATGGGGAAAGACAATCCGGCGCCAAAGGCCGGTGGATATGAAAATTTTTTGTAGGGGGAAGATATTTTGCAACAGGGGAGTAAACAGGCGCGCAAGTGCATCTGGCAGCTGCGCATGAGCAACATGTTCTTTGGCATGTGCTCTGCGACGATCGGCTTCCACGTACTGTTCTTGCAGACCAATGGGATGACGGCGGGCGAGGTCGGCCTGGTGATGAGCCTCAACGCCGCGCTGGGCACGGTGGCCCCACCGCTCTGGGGGTTGGTTGCGGACAAGATTCAGAGCAAGTACAGGGTGTTTCTCTACGCGCTGCTGGGCGGGGCGATCACGTGCCTGTTCGTGCCGGTGTCGGCCACGATCAAGATCGGCGCCGTGCTGCTGTCGGCCGTGCTGGTGCCGATGGTCAATTTCTTTCGCATGCCCAGCTTTTCCATGCTGGATGCGATCAACGTCACGGCCAGCACACAGGTCAAAGGCATGGTGTACAGCGATGTGCGCATGTGGCTGTCCATCGGCTACACGGTGATGTCGTTCGCGTACAGCCCGCTGATGGATCTGTTTGGCGTGGGAGCGCCGTACTATGGCTTTGCGTTTTTCGCCGTCATTGTGTTTTTGCTGCGCAAAAACCTCAAACAGTACGACGTCAAGACGGAGGGGAAAAAGAGCATTCCGCTCAAGGAATTGCAGGTTTCCCGCCTGTTTAAAAACTACTATCTGATGGTGTTCATCGTCATCAACGTGCTGATTCAGATTCCGCAGAACTGCTCGTTTTTTCGCTCCTATCTGCTGGAGGAGATCGGGGGCGATATGACGATGGTGGGCCTGCTCTCGGGCGTGCGCGTCACCTTTGAGGTGCTGGCCATACTGAGTGTGCGCAAGCTCAAACAGCGCTTTTCGGCGCCCACGATCATGGCGGCCAGCGCCGTCAGCTTTCTGTTGGAGATGGGCCTGTACCAGTTCGTCTCCGGGATGTGGCAGATGGCGGCAGTGGAGTGCTTTGGCGGCACCGCCTACGGCCTGATTCTGGGCTGTGCGGTCAACTACGTCAACCAGTTGGCGCCCAAGGGGCTGGAGGCGACGGCCGTTTCGCTGTACTCTATCGGCAACCCGCTGGCGGGCGTGCTGGCCAACCTGTTTGGCGGGCAGATCATCATGGCGGTGGGCGTGCGCACGGTGTACATGTACAGCTTTGCGTGCGTGGTGCTGTGGCTGGTGATCTTCTACGGCTCGTTCTTCATTGGCAAGAAATTTTTGCACAAGGAGCCGCCGGTGCCGCTGCGCAACCCCAAGATCATCCATTATTGAACACAGGGGAGGGGACGCCGTTGCGTCCTCTCCTTTTGCATGGACAGGCAAAGGCCTGCGATGATACAATGCGCACAGACAATGGGAAGGGAGCGTGGAAGGGCGTGCGGTTTTGGCAGCGTACAGAGGTGCTGTGCACCTATGAACAGGAGCGGTTCCAGCGCACGCGCGAACTGCTCACGGCGCACGGCATCGATTACGATGTGCGCATCAAGAGCGCGACGCACAGCGTCGTGCCGTTTGGGCGCGGGACGCGCAACGTGCAGGGAAACCTCGGCGCGCAGTTTGGCACACAGTACTATGTCTATGTGAAAAAAGAGCAGTTGGAAGAGGCGCAGTTTGTGTTGCGCAGCCTGTAGGCGCACCTGCGCGCCTGTGCGCAGCGCCAGGGCGGCAGGTGAGGCGCTTTGTAGCAACTGCATATGGATTTATGCAGGCCAAAAGATCGTGCCGGGTTGCACTGCGCAGAAAATCGCCTTTTCAGGGCCTGCCTTTGGCAACCACGTGCGCCGCGCACGTGGTTGCTTTGCCTTTGCCCCGTCGGTTCGGGGCATCTTTATTTTCTGCTGCGCGCAGGGGCGTTCGATTCACGAAAAAACCGTGAGCAAGCGGCGTAGCGGTGCAAATGGCATGTTTAAAATTGACCGGTTATTCGTGTATAATATGTAGCGATGCCGTACATGCGTCGGATGCGGCAAAAGAGCCGGGACGGACGCCGGCCGTGCGTTCCGGGCGCAAAATCGTCTGCTGTCAAAGGAGGAAGAGGCCGTGCTGCTCAGGCAGATGCGATATTTCGTGACCATTGTGGACTGCAACAGTTTTACCGAAGCTGCGGAGCAGTGCTATATTTCCCAATCCGCCATTTCCCAGCAGATTCGGTCGCTGGAACGGGAACTGGGGGTGGAGCTGATTCACCGCCAAAACCGCCGATTCACCGTCACCCCGGCGGGCGAGTACTTCTACGCGCAATGCAAGGCCATCTTGCAACAGGTGCAGGAGGTCATCCGCGAGACAAAGCGCCTGGGCTCGGGCGCGCAGTTGCAGCTGCGCATCGGCTATCTGCGCTGCTACAGCGGCCTGGAGCTGCA
>DXZF01000422.1 GCA_019415425.1 Bacillota bacterium
CACGGCAGCACCGTCTCCTCCGGCGAGGGCGTGATGCGGGTCGGCCGCGTGGGCGACGCCACGTTTTACGGTTCCATGGCGCAGGAGATGCAATCCGCCACCCGCCAGAGCCCGCTCAAGCTGCGCCTGGGCAGGCTGGCAGGGCAGATCAGCAAGCTGGGCTACAGCGCGTCGGTGCTGGTGGCGTTTGCCGATCTGTTTCACGCCATCGTGTTGGACAACGGGTTCCAACTGCCGCTGATCCTGGCCGAACTGCAAAACCTGCCCGGGCTGTTTGGGCATTTCATGCACGCCTTTACGCTGGCCATCACCGTCATCGTCGTGGCGGTCCCCGAAGGCCTGCCGATGATGATCACCGTCGTGCTCTCTTCCAACATGAAGCGCATGCTCAAAGACCACGTGCTGGTGCGCAAGCTGGTCGGCATCGAGACCTCCGGCAGCCTCAACATCCTCTTTACCGATAAGACCGGGACGCTCACGCGCGGGAAACTGGAAGTGATGCGCGTGGTGACGGGCAGCGGCACCACCTATGAGGGCATCGGCGCGCTGCGGCAGCGCAAAACGCTGTACGCGCTGTACGAGCTGTGCGCCGTGTACAACAGCCAGAGCATGATCGCGCAGGGACGCGCGCTGGGCGGCAATGCCACCGACCGCGCGCTGCTGAACAGCATCCTCCCGCAACCGCACCCGCCGCAGGCCAAGGTGCTGCACACGCTGCCGTTCGACTCGGACCGCAAATTTGCCGCCGCCACGGTGCAGGCGCACGAGACGATCACCTTTGTCAAGGGCGCGCCGGAAAAGCTGCTGCACGCGTGCAAGTGGTACATCGACGATGCCGGGCACAAGCGCGCGCTGACGCGCACCGAACGCCTGAGCGCCAAGTGGAAGGAGATGACCGCGCGCATGGAGCGCGTGCTGGTGCTGGCCATCGCGCCGGCCCCGGTGCGAAGCGAACGCGATCTGCGGGATCTGACGCTCATCGGCCTTGTGAGCATCCGCGATCAGATCCGCCCGCAGAGCCGCGACGCGGTGCGCACCGTGCAGCAGGCGGGCATTCAGGTCGTGATGATCACGGGCGACAACCGCGACACCGCCGTGGCCATCGCCAAAGAGACCGGCGTGGTGCACAGCCGCGACAGGGACTTTGTGCTGACGGGCGAAGAGCTGGCCGCGCTGTCGGACGAGGAGCTCAAGCGCAGGCTGCCCTCGCTGCGCGTGGTGGCCCGCGCATTGCCGACCGATAAGAGCCGCCTGGTGCGCCTCTCACAGGAGCTGGGCCTTGTGGCCGGTATGACGGGCGACGGCATCAACGATGCGCCCGCGCTCAAAAAGGCGGACGTGGGCTTTGCCATGGGCAGTGGGACCGAGGTGGCCAAGGAGGCGGGCGACATCGTCATCCTGGACGACAACTTTGCCTCCATCGGCAAGGCGGTGCTGTACGGGCGCACCATCTTTGAGAGCATCCGCAAGTTCATCGTCTTTCAGCTGGCCATGAACCTGTGCGCAGTGGGCGTATCGGTCATCGGCCCGTTTATCGGCATCGAGACGCCGGTGACGGTCATCCAGATGCTGTGGGTCAACATCATCATGGATGCGCTGGCAGGGCTGGCATTTGCCGGGGAATCGCCGCTGCCCTCGTATATGCACGAGCCGCCCAAGCGGCTGGATGAGCCGATTCTCAGCCGCTCGATGGTGTGGCAGGTGGTCTGGATGGGCGCGTACACCATCGCGCTGTGCCTGGTGTTTTTGAAATCGCCCACCATGCAGCGCGTGTTCCGCTATGACCCCGAGAACACCACGTACTTTATGACCGCGTTCTTTGCGCTGTTCATCTTCTGCGGCGTGTTCAACAGCTTCAACGCCCGCACGCCGCGCATCTACCTGCTCTCGCATCTGCGCGAAAATCCCGCGTTTGTGGTGGTCATGGTGGTCGTGACGGTGGTGCAGCTGTCCATCATCTACTACGGCGGCAGCATGTTCCGCACCGTGGGGCTGCGCCTGCAGGATTTGGGCATGATCCTGTCGCTGGCCTTCTGGGTCGTGCCGTGCGACCTCATACGCAAAATTGTGCGCAGGCTGGTGCGAAGCGGCGCCCGCTGACCGCTCCCGTGCAAAGGCGCCCGTCTGGAAGGGACAGACGGGCGCCTTTATGCGCAAAAAAACGAGCAATCGGCACGGCCGCAGCATCAGAGAGCAGATGAAAGGAAAAAACGCGCGGATACAGGCGGGCCAAAGGCATTTGGCCACAAAATCCA
This sequence comes from Bacillota bacterium, assembly GCA_019415425.1. GTDB lineage: Bacteria > Bacillota > Clostridia > Christensenellales > QAND01 > Allochristensenella. Next base: position 2,256 of record DXZF01000422.1, read on the forward strand.
TATTGACAAAAAGAAGCGGGATGAGATAGGCTTAATATAGCAGTTAAGTTACATTAAATGATATTTTCAAATCGTGAAAGGGAGGCAAGAGCGGTAAACACGCGTGCCGACCCAAAGGAGGAAACGATGCGGGCATTGATCCTTTCGTGCCACACGGGGCAGGGGCATACGCTGCGGGTTACGCCCTGAGCGAGGCACTGCAGGAACAGGGCGTCCAGTGCGAGTTGCAGGACGCGCTCGCCTTTCAGAGCGCGCGCACTTCCAAGGCGGTCTCCAGCCTGTACGCCCATGTCACCACGCGCGCGCCGCGCATGTTCGGCCTGTTGTACCGCGCGGCCGGAGCCATCAGCTCCGACAGGCGCAAATCCGTGGTGTACCTGGCCAACCGGCCGTATGTGCGGGCGCTGCACGCGTATATTGAGGCGGGCGGGTTTGACTTCATCGTGGTGCCGCACCTGTTCCCGGCCGAAGCGCTGACGTACATCAAAAAGCACATGGGCCTGTCCGTCCCGTGTTTTGGCGTACAGACCGATTACACCTGCATCCCGTTTTGGGAGGAGACGGAACTGGACGCGTACGTGATTCCACACATGGAGTGCATGGATGCCTTTGTGCGGCGCGGCCTGCCGCGCGAGAAGCTCGTGGCGTTGGGCATCCCGGTCCAGCGGCGCTTTGTGCAGCTGCCCGACGCGTTTGCCTGCCGGGAGCAACTCGGGTTTGCACAGACCGATACGCTCTTTTTGGTGATGACGGGCAGCATGGGCTTTGGCGATACGCATTCGCTGGTCCAAGCGCTGTTACAGCTGTGCACGCGCGGGGAAAAGATCGTGGTGCTGTGCGGGCACAATGAAAAGCTGCGGTAGGCGCTGTGCGAGGCCTTCGGTGCCGACGGCCGGGTGCAGGCGCACGCATTTACCCAAAAGGCGCACCTGTACATGCGCGC
>DXZF01000423.1 GCA_019415425.1 Bacillota bacterium
CTTGGAGTCGACGACATCGCCGATGCCCATCTTCTTGGCGCGCTCGATCTTCCTGGGATCGATTTCGGTGATGATCACGCGGGCGCCAAACGCTTTGGCCACCTGCGCATTGACCAGGCCCATCGTGCCGGCGCCGATGACGACGATGTCTTCCATCGGCTTGACGCCCAGCTTCTTCACGCCCTGCACAACCGTGGCGACAGGCTCCAGGAAGCCCGCCTCTGCCGGGGGCACGGAGTTGTCGATCGGGATGACAAACCGCTGATCACACACGACGTAATCCGCAAAGCGCTTGTTGCCGTAGTAGCCGTCGGGGCCGGGGCCCTTCTTGCCCTTGCCGGTGCAGTCGCCGGTGTGGCCGATGCGGCAGTTGTGGCACTTGCCGCAGAACGGATGCATCGCGCCGACCTGCATGCCGATCTCAAAGGAATCCAGCACGTTCTCGCCCTTGTAGTAAATGGTGCCCGCAAACTCGTGGCCGCCCGCCATCGGGAAGCCCTGGTGGTCGCGCAGGCCCATCCACTGCTGGTAGTCGGTGGTGCAGATGTTGTTGGTCGCCATTTTGATGACGATATCTTCAGGTCCCACTTCCGGGAACGGGCACTCGTGCATCTCTGCCTTGTGGCCCTCTACGATGACGCCAAAGTGAATTTTCTCAGGAAGCTGATTGCTCATTGGTTTATCGTCCCTCCTAAATTGATGAAAGATATACGGCTTTATGCCGTAAGAGAACGGCAGGTGTGCCGCCTACAAGCAACACACCTGTCGATCAAAGGAAAGCGTTTGCTTACCAGGCCTTTCCGCACTGGTTGAACAGCTCCATGTAGTGGATCAGCATGGCTTTGTAGCCGGCCTTGATGAGCTTGTAGCCCGGGCCCGCATGCACGCAGTCCTCATCGTTCCAGGACTTCGCACCAGCCATGTACAGGTCGGTCGCCAGGTTGACCTTGCTGATACCTTCGCGGGTGGATTTGGCCAGGTTCTCATCGCCGGTGCCGGAGCCGCCGTGCAACACCAACGGCACATCCACGGTGTTGAAGATCTTGTGGAGCAGCGGGAAATCCAGGTGCGGGGTGCCCGTGTACTGGCCGTGCGCGGTACCGATCGCAACTGCCAAGCAGTCGATGCCGGTCTTTTCCACGTAGTCTTTGGCCTGGTCGGGGTTGGTCAGGCCCGCATCACGATCGATATCGTACTGCACGCCCTGGCCCACATGGCCCAGCTCCGCCTCGACGCTGACGTCGACCGCGTGCGCGATCTTGACCAGCTCGGCCACTTCCGCGATGTTCTCTTCGTAGGGAAGCGTGGAACGGTCGACCATGATGGAGGTGAAGCCTGCACGGATCGCCCAGATGGCATGCTCATATTTTGCACCATGATCCAAGTTGATCGCGATCGGCACATTGGCAGCCTTGGCGAAATCTTCACACATACGGCCAAAGTACACGATATCCTGGTTGGCGGCGTAGCCGATGTCGAGGATCATCGGGGCCTTGTTCTCAACAGCCGCTTCCACTGCCGCACGGGCGGTGTCTTCGTTGTTGACGTTCGGGGCGGTGACACCGTAGCCCTCAGCGCGCGCTCTGACGAGGATTTCCTTCATGGATACTAACATGTGTGTTCCTCCTTACAATAATGGGTTTTACTAAACAAATCGTGTAGCACACGATTTCGTTTCTAAAAACTTTTTGGGTGAACCTTCCCCATACAAATACAGTTTATCTCTTTTTACACAAAAATTCAAGTCAAAAACCGGTCGATATTTGATCGATTTCGTTCAAAAGAAATAACCGTCCAAAAAGACGGCTATTTGATCAGTTCTGGAAAGTACGTCGCAACCACCGTATGAAGCGGTACGGCGTTCTCCTGCGGTTCGGCCTGGAAGTATACGTTGAGATTGCGCGTGGTGTGGTAGTGCATGAGCATCTCCGCCTCCGCCTGGGTGATGTGCACGGTGTGGAACACCTGCACGCTGTCGGCCTTGGCGCCCAGGCCTGCGATCTGCACCTCGGTGAGCGGCATCTTTGCCTTGATCGCAGCGCGCAACATCAACAGGTTTTTGAACAGGATCAATACGCGGCCCTCGTGCTCCTTTAAAAACGCCACGGTATCGTTGACGTTCAAAATGGACAGTGCTACGCGCGGCGGCGCCGACATCTCAAATAATTTCATCAAAAAAGGGTCCGCAGCGATCCCGTCGTCCGCGATGACGATGCGATCCGCTCCGCTCTGCTGCACCCAGCTGGTCAATACCTGCGCATGCAAAAGACGGCTATCTACCCGCGCCAGTACGATCTGTGCCATGGGCACGCATTCCCCCCTTTCCCATTTCTTTTAAAGTCAATGTCGTCCACGCGAATGCTGTCGCGTGAAACCGATTACAGTTTACAAAAGCCGCACAAATGTGTCAACTCCTCCGCATTTGTTTTGACGCATACACGGTTCTCCGTTACAATGGATATATGTGAGTATCAACGCGTTTATGACTACCATCGTCACACGCAAAGGAGGCGCTTTCAGACCCATGCAGAGCAATCAGATCTACGCTGTTTACGGCCAGGAGGGACGTCAGATGACGCTGGACGTACTGCGTGCAGCCGATGTCGCAGCGCTCATCCCCAAACGGGATGCCGATATCGTCATCAAGCCCAATCTGGTCGTGGCACGGCCCGCCGAGGGCGGCGCTACGACGCACGTGAGCGTGATCGAGGGCATCATCGATTATTTAAAGGAAAACGGCTTTACCCGCATCAGTATCATCGAATCCTCCTGGGTGGGGGACAACACCCAGCGTGCATATGAGCTGTGCGGCTACAACGAGCTGAGCCGCCGTACAGGTGTGCCGCTGTACGATCTCAAGCGCGATGACGCGGTGACCTACGAGGTCAAGGGGATGAAACTTTCGGTGTGCAAGCGCGCGGCACAGTCCGACTTCCTGATCAATGTGCCGGTGTTGAAGGCGCACTGCCAGACCTACTTCACCTGCGCGCTCAAGAATCTCAAGGGCATCATTCCCGACAAGGAAAAGCGGCGCTACCATACGCTGGGCATCCACAAGCCCGTGGCGCTGTTAAATGCCGCCATCCGCCCCGGCGTGACCGTCGTGGATGCGCTGTGCGGCGATTTGACATTTGAAGAGGGCGGCAACCCCGTGCCCATGCAGCGCGTGCTGGTCGGCACGGATTCCGTGCTGCTGGACAGCTACGGCGCGGAACTGATCGGCCTCTCGCCCGACGAAGTGGATTATATCCCCATGGCCGAACAGCTGGGCGTGGGCAAGCGGTTTCAGGGCCCGGAACAGCTGATAGAGATCAACACGCCGCCGGATACGCAAAAGTCGTTCCCGCTCTCGCGCAGGGCCAGTATGCTGGCGCGCAACGTAAAGGCGGACCAGGCCTGCTCGGCCTGTTTTGGCAGTTTGATTCACGCCCTCAACCGCCTGGACGAGATGGGCATGCTCTCGCGCATCCGCCAGCCCATCTGCATCGGGCAGGGCTATCAGGATCAGCCGGTGCCCGGCCTGGGCATTGGCCGGTGTTGCCGCAATGCCGAAAGCTGTGTGGGCGGGTGTCCGCCCAGCGCCCGGGCCATTGTGGACTTTCTGATGGAGCACACCCGGTGAAGCGGCCGCACGTCGGCCTTGCGCTGCTCTTTGCCGTGATGGCTGCCGCCTGTTCCGGACCG
>DXZF01000424.1 GCA_019415425.1 Bacillota bacterium
CGCTTTCCGTTGTACGCGGCCATCTCACAGTGCAGCGGAATGCATGGCTCCCCGCCCCGTTGCCGTGCGCTTTCGCCGTGCCCACGCCGCACAGCGGGTTCGCTCACTTGCCCTCTTTCCGCCACCGGCGCAACCGCGCAGGGCGGCCTGCACACGCCGCTACCCGCAACGCCCGCGCTTTCGCTTTCCGTTGTACGCGGCCATCTCACAGCGCAGCGGGATGCGCGGCTCCCCGCCCCGTTGCTGTGCGCTTTCGCCGTGCCCTCGCCGCGCAGCGGGTTCGCCAGCTGCCCTCTTTCCGCCACCGGCGCAACCGCGCAGGGCAGTTTCCGCGCGCCGCTACCCGCAGCGCCCGCGCTTCCGCTTTCCGTTGTACGCGGCCGCCTCACAGTGCAGCGGAATGCGCGGCTCCCCGCCCCGTTGCCGTGCGCTTTCGCCCTACCGGGCCGCGCGTCACGGCGTCGCCTGTGGGTTCTCGCCGCAAAAGTGCAGCGGCACGATTTCCTTTTCGCGCACGCCGTCGCGCTCCACCACGATGTGCATGCGGATGTCCGACACCACGTCCAGCAGCTCCTGTTGCCGCTGTTCGCTCTGCATCGTCTCGGGGCGCGGGGCGCCCATGATCCAGCCGCGCCCGTATCCCGTCCAGCCCGCCGGCCCGTCGATCTCATCGGCGGGCACCAGCGTTTCATCCGCCCAGTTTGTGGTGAAATTGAGATCCACGTACGCCAGGATCGCATCGTCCACTTCGTGGTACGCCCAGAACGACAGGTCCTCCTGGTATTTGGGGTACAGCAGCACATCCAGCACCAGCGCCGGGTTGCCGGAGTCCCCGGTCCTGAACTCGCGCATGTCGTAGATCAGATCAAACCACCTGCTCGCATCCCGGACCACGCGCGGGTCGTCGTAGAACCGATCGTACCCCGCCTGGTTTTGCGGCAGCACCTGCGCCTTCTCCAGCGGCGTGAACGCCGATGTGTCGATGATGGGCGCAGGCGACACCGACTCGGCCCGTTGCGCGCCGCAGCCGCACAGCGCCAGCGCCACCAGCAGCGCCAACCCCCATCGCCCCGCTCTGCTCCCGTACGCGCCCAGCCGCATCGCCATCCCCCTCTTTCGCCCCGTGCGCAGCGCTCGCCCGCCGGGCGCACACAACCTGCCGCACACAGCGGCCTTCGCTCGCCCGCACGCGCTGCCCCGCCATCCAAAAGGCGGCTTTTTCTATCCTCAGTATAACCGGTATCGATCTGTCTTTCAACGTATTTTATGTATTTATCTTCTCTATTTTGTCATACACATAATAAGAATTGTATTTACATTGACATTCCTATGCAGGCATTCGGCTGCCCGCAGCGCCCGCCCCGCACCGGCCGGGGCTGTCCCGCTGCCCTCGCATCCAGTTGCATCGGCGCGCATCTTGCGTTACCATAGACAAAAGGCATTCGTTCGCCAAAGTCATCAGGAAAAGAGGAAGACAGATGTTACATCTCATCGTTTGCGGCGCGCTGGGCCAGATGGGCCGCGCCATTGCACAGGCCGTGGAGGCCGACCCGGAATGCAAGATCGTCGCGGGGGTGGACGTGCGCAGCGATGCGTCGCTGCCGTACCCCGTCTACGCCAGCTTTGACGAGGTCAGGGAGAGCGCCGACGCGGTCGTGGACTTCTCCCGCGCCGACAACCTGCCCAACGTGCTGGCCTATGCGCGCGCGCACCGCCTGCCGGTGCTGATCTGCGCCACGGCGCACACGCCGCAGCAGCGCGCAGAGGTGGCCGAGGCCGCCAAAGAGATTCCGGTGTTCTTCTCGTACAACAACTCGCTGGGCATCGCGCTGATGCGCGCGCTGGTGGCGCAGGCCGCCCAGGTGCTGGGCGCGCAGTACGATATCGAGATCTACGAAAAGCACCACCGCAAGAAGATCGACGCGCCCAGCGGCACCGCGGTCATGCTGTTTGACGCGCTCAACGCCGCGCGCGGCGGCGAACTGGTGCCGGTGTACGACCGGCAGCGCGAGCTGCACGCCCGCGGCGACAACGAGGTGGGCATGATGAGCTTCCGCGGCGGCACGGTGGTGGGCGAGCACTCGGTCTTTTTCGCCGGCCCGGCCGAGGTGATCGAGATCAAGCACACCGCCTATTCGCGCGACGTATTCGCCACCGGCACGCTGCGCGCCGCGCACTACCTGGTGCGCCAGGGCCCCGGCCTGTACGGCATGGACGACGTGCTCTCGCTGTAACCCTTTGCACCCACGCACGACGGCGGCAGGGAACTTCCCTGCCGCCGTCTCGCATTTCGTGTATATGCGCGCAATATGGGCCCGCGCCCTTTGCGCCTATTTTGTACCGGCCGCGCCTTCGCAATCCTCCTGCTGCGCGGCCTTTGCGCCCTTGCGCCTGCGGTACAGCCAGTAGCCGACCGCCGCCAGCACCAGCAC
>DXZF01000425.1 GCA_019415425.1 Bacillota bacterium
GGGCCATCTTGGGGTTCCAGCGGCGCGTCTGGTGACCGAAGTGGACGCCCGCTTCCAGAAGCTGTTTCATGGAAATAATGGACATGACAAATCCTCCCTGTTTTCCTCCCCGCGCCGATCTGCCGTCAAACCCAACGGGCACAGAGCCGGCCGCAAACGCGGGTGTGTGATTTTATCCGTAGCATTATAGCACACTGTATGCGCTCCATGCAAGCACCTGCGCGCACTTTGCTACGATTCCGTCTCCTCTTCTTCTGCGCTTTCACCCTGCTGTTCCCGTGCAATGGCAACGCATTCCAGCGCAATTTCGTTGTCAGGATACTTTTCCAACACGCCGTTGGCCAGTTCCACCGCCTTGTCGTCGGGCAGCGGATACGGGTCGATCAGATACAGCGCGTCCAACAGCGTCAACACATAGTTTTCGTTGTTTTCCAGGCGTTCAACCGACCACAGGCCCACTTCCATGGAGCGCTGCAGCCACGTTTGGTCCTTGCGGACATCGCAGTTCCACACGCTGGAGGCGGCGTAGAATGCATCCAACGGGTCTTGCGTGCGTTCCTGCAGCTTGAACAGGGCCTTGACAAACAGCTCACAATCGGCCTTGTTTTCACAGGCGCCGCGGAACAGCGCCCGCCGCGCCATGTCGTTCCCCTGTTCCAGCAAGAGGTCCAACGCCTCGTCTTCGCTGCCCTCATTGAGCAGCGGGCGCGCCTTGTTTAACGCGGCCGTGTCCTGTAGGTGGATTTTTCCCTCCACCTGCGCGGCGATTTTGCTTTTGGGGTTGAGCGAACGTGCCACCGCAGCCATTTCAGCCGCTTCCATCGCCGTCATGGTGCTGTGCGGCTTGCCGTACATGCCCAGCGCCATCTCGGCGTACTGCAGCCGCTCTTTGGGTTTATCGGTCTGATCCAACAGCCAGCGGATGTGCTTCATGGCCTCCGCGCTGGAATTCGGGCAATCCGGCAGGCTGTTGATCAGCATGTTGGCCGCATACTCGTGTTCCTGTACGGTATCTTCGCCCGCCATCTTCCAGTACAATTCGTAGCAGTGGTAATCGCCCGTCTTATCGGCCAGATCGTCCAACACGGCCTTGATTTCGGCCGTGCCCATCTCGTTTTCGTCTCCGTACGCCCGCACGCATTCGATCGCCTGGTCATATTCGCCTTTGAGCGCGTGCATGCGGAACTGATTGAGCACATCGCGGTAATGCGCAAAGGTCTCCGCCGCCTCTGCATGGCGGCCGGACAGCAACTCCTGCAGCTCCGCCTCGTAGACATTTTCGTCCGACATGTACTCGATAAATGCTTCAAAGTGTTCCCGCCGCGTGACAAATCCGGCAAATCTGCTCTTCTTTCCCCATGCCATTCAATGGTTCCTCCCCGATCTCGTCTATAGACAAGGCGCTTGGCAACGCCGCGTATCAGTGCACCTTGCGCTCGACGCCCAGCGTGTCCGCAATCGCCTTGACAAACGGGCGCTGATCCTCAACCACCCGCAGTTTTGTGCCCTTCTCTCCCTGGTCAATCCACAGCAGCAGAATCTCTTCCTGCACCAATTCGCTGCTCTGCGCACGCATCACCAGATACTGCTGCCCCTCAAACATCATGATGGCGGCGGGCAGATACTCTACCGTGCGCCCCGAACAGTCCGTCAGGGTGGCCTTCATTGCCTCCGAGACTTCAAACAAGATGGCCCCCTCCTCTCTGATCCAGATAATTTTGCAAGATCAACTGCGCGGCCAGTTTATCCACCACGCCCTTGCGCTTTTTGCGCGAGACGCCCGCGCCGATCAGCGCGCGCTGCGCCTGTACGGTCGTCAGCCGCTCATCGGAAAAATCCTGCGGCAACTGCGGGGCAAAGCGGGCAAACGCCTGCGCAAACGCCCGCACCTGCTCCGCTGCCGGCCCCTCGGTGCCGTTCATGTTTTTGGGCAGCCCAAAGACGACGCGCTCGGCGCCCAGCGCCAGCACTTTTTCGGCCACAGCCTGCGCATCCTTTTGGAGATCGCCCACGCAGTGGTAGCTCTCCAC
>DXZF01000426.1 GCA_019415425.1 Bacillota bacterium
AGTCTGCCGATATCCAACTGCGCGATCTCTTCTGCAAACGCGCGTAGCGGCGCAGCGTCAGGCGCTTGCTCCGCCTGTGACGGGTCGGGCTGTGCAGGTTCCGTGCCAAACCCCTGAATATGCCTGTCCACATTGAGCGTCTGCAGCTGCGATAGGATCTCGCGTGCGCGCGTCAATACCTCTTCCGGCACGCCTGCCAGCTTGGCGACCTGAATGCCGAAGCTCTTGTCGGTTCCGCCGCGCACAATCCGGTGCAAAAACAGGATGTCGTCGCCCGTCTCCTTGGCCAAAACGCAGTAGTTGCGCACGCCGTTGAGCGTTCCCTCCAACTCAGCCAGCTCGTGATAGTGCGTGGCGAACAGCGTCTTGGCGCCCAGATGGCCAGGATCACAGATGTATTCTGCGGCTGCCCATGCAATGGACAGGCCATCGAATGTGCTGGTGCCTCGGCCAATCTCGTCGAGAATGATCAGGCTGTGCTGCGTCGCGTTGTGCAGGATATTGGCCAGCTCCACCATCTCCACCATGAACGTGCTGCGGCCGCTGGCCAGGTCGTCGGATGCGCCCACGCGCGTAAAGATGCGGTCTGTGATGCAGATATTGGCACTGCGTGCCGGAACAAACGAGCCGATATGCGCCATCAGTGTGATGATAGCCACCTGCCGCATATACGTGGATTTTCCCGACATATTGGGGCCGGTGATGATCAAAAAGCGTTCATTTTCATTGTCCATGCGCACGTCATTGGGCACAAACCCAGACATGCTTGCCTCTACCACGGGATGACGGCCGTCTTCGATGTGCAGGATGCCCGCTTCGTTGATGTTGGGGCGCACATAGTCGTGTTCATAGGCCGCGTGCGATAGGGATTGGAGGACGTCAATCTGCGCAATGGCGCGCGAAGTGCGCTGCAAATCGTCCATGTGCGCGGCAATCTCCTCGCGCAGCGCCACAAACAGGTTGTACTCCAGCCGGATGCTCTTTTCCTCTGCACCGAGGATGGTCTCTTCCATGCTCTTGAGTTCGTCGGTGATAAAGCGCTCCGCATTGACCAGCGTCTGCTTGCGCACGTACCGATAGGGCACCTGCGAAAGTTGGCTTTTGGTGACCTCAAAGAAGTAACCAAACACCTTATTGTAGCCAATCTTCAGGTTTTTGATGCCGGTGGCCTCGCGCTCCTTGGCCTCAAGACGACCGAGCCACTGCCGGCCCTGCGTGTAGGCCTCTTTGAGCGTATCCAGCTCCTCATGATATCCCGCTCGAATCAAGCCGCCATCCTTGACGGAAATGGGCGGATCGTCGACCATAGCGGATTCTATCTTCTCGCACAGGGCATCGAGCGGCACCAGCTCGTCGCACAACGCATGCAGCAGCGTGCCGGAGCAAGACGCCAAAGCCTCCTTGATGGCGGGGATTTGGCGCAACGTCCGGGCGATGGCCTGCGCATCGCGCGCATTGAGCGTGGAATAGGCGATCTTTCCACACAGCCGCTCCAGATCGTACACCTGCTCAAGGCTTCCACGCAGGGTTTCACGCAGGGCAAAGTTCTCGTACAAGGTCTCTACGGCCGTGAGTCGCGCTTCAATTTCGCGTTTTTGCAGCAGCGGCTGCTCGATCCATTGCCGCAAAAGGCGTGCGCCCTGCGCCGTCCGGGTGCGGTCCAGCACCCACAACAGCGTGCCCTTTTTGCCCGTGCCCATCATGGGCCGTGTCAATTCGAGATTGCGCCGGGTATGGTTGTCCAGCTCCATGGCGCGCTTCTGGGCGCCATCGCGGATGCGGTTGATGTGTGTCAGCGGTACTTTCTGCGTCTGATGGAGGTAGTGCATCAAACCGCCGGCCGCCTGGATGTACAGCGCTTTGGCATCCAGCCCAAAGCCATCCAGCGTAGTGACGTGGAAGTGTTCACACAGCGTTTTGAGCGCGTAGGAAGGGCGAAACGCCCAATCCCCCACCGTCGTGATCAATTGCGTGCATGTGGCAAACGTGGATTGCAGGCGCGCAAACGTCTCTTCGCTCGTCACAATCTCAGCGGGCTGGATGCGCGCCACCTGCGTCATTAGCTCGCTGGCAACGTCGTTCGCTTCGATTTGGTCGACGTTGAATTCTCCGGTAGAGACGTCGCACCACGCAAAGGAGAGCGTTTGCTCTATAGCAAAGGCGCTCATGATATAGCGATTCTGTCCGCGCTCGACCATGGATTCGTCGATCGCGGTCCCCGGCGTGATGACGCGCACCACTTCGCGCTCGACCAGGCCCTTGCTCAGAGCCGGATCCGTCATCTGCTCGCAGATGGCCACCT
>DXZF01000427.1 GCA_019415425.1 Bacillota bacterium
GCGTGGTCATGCGCACAATGACGGGCAAATCCATCTCTTCGCTCAGTGCGACCGCGATGCGCATGAAATCATACGCCTCCTGGCTGTCGCTGGGCTCCAGCACCGGCACATGCGCTGCCGCCGCCAACATGCGGGTGTCCTGCTCGTTCTGGCTGCTGTGCATGCCGGGGTCATCCGCCACCACCAGGACCAGCGCGGCATTGACGCCAGCATACGCTGCGGTGAATAAGACGTCCGCGCACACGTTCAGCCCCACGTGTTTCATACAGCACATCGCACGGGCACCCGCCACACAGGCGCCCATTGCCACCTCAGCCGCCACCTTCTCATTGGCCGCCCACTCGGCGTACACATCGTCAAATTTTGCGATGGTTTCCGTAATCTCCGTACTGGGCGTCCCCGGGTAGGCGGATACGACGGCGATGCCTGCATCGCGCGCGCCACAGGCAAGCGCTTCGTTTCCCAACATCAATTCTTTCATTCTGTTTACTCCCTCTTCATCAGCGCAAATCGCGTACGCGTTTTGCCTTTCCCTCAAATCGTTTGAGCGTCATGGGGTTGACCAATGTCACCTTGACGTCGATCAGTATCTCTTCGCGCAGCGCCGTGCGGATGCGCCTGGACAGCGCCTCCAGCTCCTGATAGCGCTCCAGCAGGCCGGCATCTGCCACTTCGACCAGCACCTCTACGCGGTCCATGAACGACTCGCGCGTCACCACGATCTCATAGCTCGGCCCGACGCCCGGCGTGCTCAGCAACACGCGTTCGATCTGGCTGGGGAATACGTTGACGCCGCGGATGACCAGCATATCGTCGCTGCGGCCCTTGATCTTGTCCATGCGCGCGCTGGTGCGCCCACATTTGCACGGCGCGTATGTGATGCGCGAAATGTCGCGCGTGCGGTAGCGCAAAAGCGGCTGTGCATGCCGGCAGATCGTGGTGATGACCACTTCGCCCTCTTCCCCCTCCGGCAACACCTGCCCCGTCTCGGGGTCGATGATCTCGACGATAAAGTGATCCTCTGCGATATGCATGCCGTCCTTCTCCACGCATTCGCCGGATACGCCGGGGCCCTGCACCTCGCTCAAGCCATAATTCTCGGTCACGAGCATGCCCCAGCGGCGCTCCAGCTCGCGGCGCATCTCTTCCGTGTGGCCCTCTCCGCCAAACAGGCCGATGCGCACCGGCAGCTTGGTCAAATCAATGCCCATCTCCTGCGCCACATCGCTCATGTACAGCGCATAGGACGGCGTGCTGATCAGCAGCGTCGTGCCAAAGTCCTGCAGCAGTTGCAGTTGGCGCTTGGTATTGCCCGAAGAGATCGGGATGACCGCCGCGCCCACCTTTTCCAATCCATAGTGCAGGCCCAGCGCGCCGGTGAACATGCCGTAGCCAAAGGAGACCTGCGCAATGTCCTCATCAGAGCCGCCCGCCATGCAGACCAGCCGCGCGATGCACTCGCTCCACTCGTCAAGATCTTCGCGCGTATACGGCACCACCGTCGCCGTACCCGTCGTACCCGATGAGGCATGAATGCGCACAACCTCTTTCATCGGCACCGCCATCATGCCATAGGGATAGTGGTCGCGCAAATCCTGCTTTGTGGTAAAGGGGATGCGCTGTAGATCGTCCAAGCTGCGGATATCTTCGGGCTTGAGCCCCACTCGATCCAACGTCTGTCTGTAGAATGGAACGCGCGCATACACGTCAGCGACCGTCTTTTGCAGCCGTTCCAACTGAATGGCCTCGATGGTCTTTCGGTCCGCCTGTTCCATTGCCGGATTCCAAATCATATCTGACTCCTCTTTCCGTAAAGGGAGGTAGCCGTGAATTTCCTTCCATCCGTACTACCGTGCTACCGTTTCCCTCGTAGATAATGATTGTTTTTATTATACCTTGTGTGTATCAAAAAGCAAATGGCAGTTTCCACCCGATGTATACAATCCTTTGTGTTTTTCACACAAACAAACGGCCGGCCCCATCGGCCGGCCGACATGCATTCCACAGAATACGGTCTTTATGCCACGCGCTCCCGTTTGCTGCGGCGAAACACCCACGCCTGTTGAATTTTGAAACTGAGCAAGAACAGCACAAAGTCCACCAAAAATTTGACCAGCACCTCGTCCCAGTGCAATATGGGCGTCAGCGTGCGCACGAGCAACAGCGAACAGGCCATCTGAACGACGGCCAGCACATAGTACCGCACGATGGTGCCCTTTCCGCCCGCCTGAAATACGACGTGACGATTGACGGTATAGTTGAACAGCGAAGAGAACACGCGCGCTACCACTGTAGCCACGGCGATGGACTCGCTAAATGTAGCGGGTAGAATGAGTTTTGTCATCAATGCAAAGATCACAAGATCCAACACCGAAGAGCTGATGGAGGCAAACGCGAATTTTCCCAGTAATGCGTAGATGCGCACGGCGTCCAACAGCGGATTGAAGTGGGAAGAGGCGTTTTCATCGATGTAGATCGTCTGGATCGGCACTTCCAGCATGTCCACATCGTGCTTTTTGCATTCGATGAGCATATTCATCTCATATTCAAACCGTTCGCCCTTTAGCTGCATCATCCACGGCATCGCACTGGCCGGAATCCCGCGCAAGCCAGTCTGCGTATCTGCCAACCGGATACCCGACAGATATCCAAACAGCGTGCGCGTGATCTTGTTGCCAAAGCGCGACTTGAACGGAACGTTCTCCTGCGAAAAGTCGCGTGCGCCGAGGATCAGGGCATCCGGATGCGCTGTAAGCGCACGGCATATCTTTTGGATGTCCTCCACCGAATGTTGCCCGTCGGCATCTGCCGTGACAAGGCCGGCCTCTCCCGGAAAGGCGTTCAAAAACAGATTCATCCCCGTTTTAAGCGCGCGGCCCTTGCCCAGGTTGACCGCATGCGTGGCCAGAAGGCACCCCTTTTGTTGCAGTGCCTGAAAGAGCGGCTTGCATTCCGGTTTGCTTCCATCATCCACCAAAATGACATCCGTCAGCCCAACGGAAAAAAGGCCGTCCACCAATGTTGCCAGACGGTCATCCGGATTGAGTGCAGGAATCAGTATGACTGCTTTCAAAGAAAGTCTCCTCATTTGTGACAAATTCCTTTCCCATTATAAGGGCTTCTCACTGCCATTGCAATCATTTTGCCGATTTGCGCGCCATTGGATACGCGTCAGATCGCATACGCACTCATCGCTCAGCTGGCCGTCCCTGACGAGCGCATTGGGAAAGGTGGCGCGCTGCGTAAACCCGGCCTTCTGCGCAGCGCGCACTGAGGCAAGATTTTCCGCAAACATGTTGCAATACAGGCGGTGAATATCCGGAAATTGCGTAAAGATGAGATCGGCCATCAGGCCGATGGCGCGGCTTGCAATTCCCTGGCCCCAGTACGGGCGCCCGATCCAGTACCCCACTTCCGCCGAGCACGCGTGGACGTCAAACGCGAATACCGTACTGATGCAGCCACAGAATTCGTCCTCCGCCACAATGGCGCGCGTCAGGCTGATTCCGTCCTGCTCGTTGCGTTCACACACCTCATAAAAGCTGACGGCGTGCGCCAACTCATACGGTTGTGGCAGCGCACTGCGCAGGTATTGCGATACCAGTGGATTTGAGACATACCGTGCCAGCCGCGGCGTGTCTGTGAGCAACAGCGGACGTAGAGATACACGCGGCAAGTTCGTTCCCCCCTCAACATGGCGCATAAACCCATCATACAAAAAAGAAAAGGCTGTTTCCAGCCTTTTCCTGAGGTTTCCAACCCTTTAGATGTTCGGGAAGAACTTCGCCTTGACGGATTTCCAGTCGCCCTCTTTGGTATCCGGCGTCGCCTGGAAGACGATTTCCAAACCTTTATTGGACAACTCGTCGAGCATCTTGGCATCGTTCTCGTCCAACGTGATCGGGCCGACAACGTTGACACGGCCGGGGCCGCCGCCAATGCCGCCCACCTGCAGTTTGGGGAAATCGTAGCCCTTGTTGTACGCTTCGTACATCACGGGCACGTTCTTGAACAAGCACACGATCGGGCCCAGGGAGCCAAACTGGTCTTTCTTCCAGCCCTCGCCTGCCTGATCGGTGGTCATGAGCTCCAATTTCACTCCCGGAGGCGCCGCCATCGAGAAGATCTGCGCCATAAACGGATCGGCGGTAATCTCGTTGTCTACGATGATGATGCGTTTGGCTTCCGTACGCTTAATCCACATCGTAACGACCTGACCATGGATGAGTCGGCTGTCAATACGAACCAGTGCTAGATTTGCCATTGGGCAATCCCTCCATTAACTGTATTTTTGGCCTGCGCAGGTGCCTAGTCAGAAAGTTCTGGCAGGGAAACGCCTGCAAATCAGACCGAAGGCTGACACGGTACTCCTTACGCCTGTCTC
>DXZF01000428.1 GCA_019415425.1 Bacillota bacterium
GCCCGAGACGATGCGCACCTCGGTGCCGCGCGGCATGTTGTCGTAGATCCACTTGGCATCCTGGCACAGCAGGCGCACGCAGCCGGCCGAGGCCTTGCGGCCCAGCTGGTTGTAATACCGCTCGATCATGGAGTTTTCCACGCCGTTGGTGCTCAGCGGCACCGAGTGGAACAGCACGCCGCCGACGATGCGCGTGCAATACTGCCCGAACACGCCGCCGTTGAGCGAATGCCAGCGGTACTTGCTGGAGGTGTGGAACGTGCCGGTCGGCGTCTTGCTGCCGGTACCGGTCGAACAGATCATGGTGCGCAACAGCTCGGTCTGCCCCGCCTCGTTGACCTGATACGCACAGACGCTCTGCGAACCGATGTACACGATCAACAGGTACTGCGTGCTGGGCGCGGGAATGGGCGTGGCTTCCGGCGTGGCCGTGGGCGACACGGTGGGCGTCGCGGTGGCCTCCGGCGTGGGCGTGACTTCCGGCGTGGGGATGGGATCCCCGCCCGAGGTCGCCACCGGCGGGGCCGTAGGCGTGGCTTCGCCCGCAGGGCCATAGACCCACGCGTTGGGGTTGGGCTTGCAGGCGCACACGGCGCCGAGCATCAGCACGGCCATCAGCAAAGTGAGCGTTTTCTTCCATCTCAAGTGCATCGGGACATTCCTCCGAAAACTGTCGCGCAGTGCGCGGTCCATCTGGTTTCTACTATACACGATTTATACGCGTGCGCACGCGAAAAATGGACTTGGAAACAAAAATTTTACAACCTTCACGCGCCCTCGCGCCCGGCGAGCACGCGCTGCGCCATGAGCAGGCCGGTGAGCGTCTTGCCGTCGGCCAGGCGGCCGTCCAGCGCCATCTCCACCGCCTCATCCAGCGCCACCCATTGGACGTGCAGGTGCTCGCCCTCGTCCAGGTGCTGTGCGCCGGCGGTGAGGTCCTGCGCCAGGTAGATGTGCAGCACCTCGTCGGTAAAGCCGGGGGAGGAGAGGGAATCGCACAGCTTGCGCCAGCGCCGGGCCGAGAGACCGGTCTCCTCCGAGAGCTCGCGCTGCGCGCACACCAGCGCGTCCTCGCCCGCATCCACCTTGCCGGCCGGCAGCTCCAGCGTCGTGCGGGCGATGGCCATGCGGTACTGCTCCACCAGCGGAATGCGGCCGTGTGCGTCCACCGCCACCACGGCGCAGCCGCCGCTGTGGCGCACGATCTCGCGCTTGGAAACGCGCCCGTCGGAAAGGCGCACGTCCATGCGCTCGACGCGGATGATCTTGCCTTCGTACAGGGTCTGGCAGGCAAGGGGGGTCTCGATCAGCTCCATGTCCATCGCGCTCCTTTGGCCGGTATCCCGGCATCGTATGCATAAGTGTAGCACATTTGCGCGCGGTGTAAAGGGGGAAAATGGACAAATGCGCGCGGCGTTTTTTTCCGCCTGCCGGGCGCGGATGCCGCGGCCCGGGCCGGCGCGGGGAAACGGGGCCGGATCGCGCCCCAAAGTACAGAAAAACCCCCGGGTACGGCAAGCGCGTCCCGGGGGAGAAGCAAAGGCGAGCGCAACGGCGGCGTCAGGAGGGGAGCACCTCGGCGTGCGGGGCCTTGAGGCTCTCGCATAAAAGGGTGGAGCAGATGCGCTTGGCGGTGGGCAGGTCGATCGCCCCGCCCCACAGCGACGGCGGCCTGCAGGTCAGAAAGCAGAGCGAGGAGAGCAGCGAGAAGAACGCCGCCATGGCAAAGGGGGCGGGCTGCGGCGCGATGACGCCCTCCTGCACGCCGGCGGCGACGCAGTGCCCGATCAGCGCCTGGAACCGGTCCGTCACCTGCTGCAAACGCGTCTGGTGCTCGTTCAGGTACGCCTGCAAATCGCACCCGCGATCCTGCGTGAACAGCATGGGCAATAGCGAGGCGCGCGAGCGCATGCAGTGGTACACGGCGTCCATGAGCGCAGAGAGCATCTGCGCAAACGTTCCGGCGCTTTCCATGGCCTGCTGCACGGCGTCGAGCTCGCAATCGATGCGGTACCAGAGCGCGTGGCACAGCAGCTCCTCTTTGGACTTGAAATACTCGTACACCGTGCCCTTGCCGATGCCGGCGCGCGCCGCGATATCCGACACCTTCATCTGGTACGGGTTCTGTCCGCCCTCGATGAGCGAGAGCACCGCTTCAAACAGGGCGATTTCCTTCTCGCTGTGCTGTGTCATACCGGGACGACCTCCTCGTCCTCCTCTTCGATGCGCACGATCTTGAGCGGCTTGCGGTGCAGCAGGTCGTACATCACCGGCACGACCAGCAGCGTGAGCAGCGTGGCGTACGTCAGGCCGCCAATGGTCACGATGCCCAGCGACTGCAGCATCTGGGCGCCGGCGCCGCCCACGCCCAGCGCCAGCGTGACCAGGCCCAAGATGGTGGTCATGGCCGTCATCAGGATGGGGCGCAGGCGCGTCTTGCCGGCGGCGATGAGCGCGTCGCGCTTGGCCATGCCCGCCTCGCGCAATTGATTGACGTAGTCCACAAACACGATGCCGTTGTTGACCACCACGCCCGCGAGCACCAAAAAGCCCAGCATGGCGATCAGGCTCAATTCCTGCCCGGTGAGCCACAGCGCCAGCAGGCCGCCCGTGAACGCCAGCGGGATGGTGAACATGACGATGAACGGCGAGAGCAGCGACTGGAACTGCGCGACCATGATCAGGTAGATGAACACGACGGCCAGTGCGATCATGAGCAGCAGATCCGACATGGACGACGCGATCATCTCGCTCTCGCCCTGGATTTCAACGGTGCAGCCCGCGGGCAGGTCGTATTCCGCAAGGCGCTGCGACACCTCGCGGCTGACCAGCGTCACGTTGTGGTCGGCGTCGATCTGCGCGGAGACCTGCACAAAGCGCGTCTGGTCGTCGTGCAGGATGCTGGAAAAGCCCTGCGCCTGTGTGACGGTGGCGATGTCCGAAAGCTTGACGGCCACCGTCTCGCCATCCCGCTGGCCCTCTAGCTCCAGATCGGATAGCGACGACAGCTGCACGCCGTTGTCTGCAAAGTCCGAGACCACGACGTCGTAGTCGGTGGTGCCGACGGTGAGCGTGGTGGCGCTCTGCTCTGTGGCGATTTGCTGCGCGATCTGCTGGTACACCTGCGCGACGGTGAGCGAATACGCCATGGCCTTGTTCTTGTCCACGGTGATGCGCGTCTCGGTGGTGGGGTCGCCCAGGCCGTCGTCCACCTCGGTGGTGCCGGGCGTATCGGCCAAAATGGCGGCCACGTCCTGCGCCGTGGCGCGCAGCGTGTCGAGATCGCGGCCCTTGACCCACAGCTCAATGCCGGAACCGCCCAGCATGCTCATATCCATCTGCGAGGCGTTGACGGCGATCTCCGCGCCGTTTTGCGCCGCGAGGTCGGCGGTGCGGTCGCGGATGTCCTGCGCGACCTGCTGTGCGGTGCGCTCCTTGTCGGATTTGAGCACCAGGTACATCGAGACGGTGTTGCCGCCACTGCCCGTGCCCAGCATCGAGCCGGACTGCTGCATGGCGCCCACGGTTTCGATCTCCGGAATCTCCACCAGGCGCGCGATCACCTGATCGGAGAGCGCGCGCGTCTGGGCCTCGGTGGCGTCGGGCGCGGCGGTGACGGTCATGGACATCTGCGTGCCGTCCATCTCGGGGATAAAGCGCATGCCCATGCGCGTGGCCTCAAAGGCCGAAAAGCCCAGCAGCGCCACGGCAAAGAGCAGCACCGCCGCGCGGTGCGAGAGCGTGAACGACAGCGCGCGCTCGTACCAGCGCACGATGCGCTCAAACAGCCGGTTGCGCTTTTCCTGCGTATGCCGCAGCGTGGTGCTGGCCATCATGGGCACCAGCGTCAGCGCCACGATGAGGCTGGCCAGCAGGGAATAGGCGATGGTCAGCCCCATATCCGCAAACAGCTGGCGCGAGAGGCCCTGCGTGAACACGATGGGCAAAAAGACGCACACCGTGGTCAGCGTCGAGGCGATGATGGCGCCCGAGACCTGCTGCGCGCCGCGAATGGCCGCGCGCACCGGCGGCACGCCCTCGCTGCGCAGGCGGAAGATGTTCTCGATGACGACGATGGAATTGTCCACCAGCATGCCGACGCCCAGCGCCAGCCCCGCGAGCGAGATGACGTTGATGGTCACGCCGGTAAAGTACATCAGCGCCACCGCAAACACCACCGAGAACGGGATGGAGATGGCGATGATGAGCGTGGGCTTGACGTCCTTTAGGAACAGGAACAGGATGACGATGGCCAGAATGCCGCCGTACAGCAGGTTCTGCAGCACGTTGTCCACGACCATGTCGATGTACATGCCCTGGTCCATCAGCGGGGTGATGCGCAGCCCTTCGTACGCGCCGCCCAGCTGTGCGATCGTCTCGGCCAGGGCGTCCGAGACGTCGGCGGTGGAGGCGGTGCTCTGCTTTTGGATGGTGACGAGCACGCCGTCGTTGCCGTTGACCTTGGCGTACAGCTCGCCCGCGTTGTTGGCCATCTGCACGTCGGCCACGTCCGACAGCTTCACTTCCTCGATGCCGGCCAGGCCCAGCTCAAACAGCGTGAGCGATTGGATCTCTTCGAGCGAGGCGAACGCATCGCCCACCTTGAGCAGGTACGAGGCGTCGCCCTCCTGGATGTAGCCGGCGGGCATGGAGAAGTTCTGCGCGGCGAGCAGCCCCTCGACCATGGAGCGGGTGATGACGCCGTCCAGCGAGGCCTGGGCCAGCGCCTGGCTCTGGGCGCTGTTGAGCTTTTGCAGCTGTGCGTTGAGCTCGCTCTCCCCCGAGAGCAGCTGCGCCTCGGCCTTTTCCAGCTCGGCGTTGAGCGTGCTCTGCGCGGCCAGCAGGTTCTCCCTTTGCACGGCGAGCGACTGCTGCTGTTCGGTCAACTGCTGCTTTTGCGGCTGCAGCTGCTCGACCTGCGCCTCAAACGCCTGCAGCTGCTGCGATAGCACCGGCTTTTGCGCGGCCAGCTGCGCCAGCTGGCCCGAAAGGCGCTGGATGGACTGCTCCTGTTCGGGCGTGCGGTCGGCCTCGTCGATGGCCATGAGCGCGTTGCGCTGTGCGGTGAGGTCGGCCTCCTGCAGCACCAGCGCGTCGTACTGCTGCTGGGTCGAAGCGTACGCCGTCTCGGCCTGTTGGATGGACGAGAGCGCGGCATCCACCTGCGCCGCGCCGTCCTCTACCGCCGCGAGGCCCTGCGAAAGCTGCTGCCCCCGCTCCTCGCGCTGCTGCGCCAGCTGCGCCTTGCCGTCCTCGATCTGCCGCTTGGCGCTGTACAGCGCATTGGACGCCTTGTTGAGGTCGCCCTGCACGCTGCGCTCGATCTTCTGGTTGAGCGCGTCCAGCTTTTCCTGGCTCAGCTGCACCTGCACCGTCTCGCTCACCAGGCCCATGGCCGTGACGCCGGCCACGCCGCTGGTGCTCTCCAGCTCCGGCAGCACCTCCTGCTGCACAAACGATGAGAGCTGCTGGTGGTGCATGCCGGCGCGGTCGATGGAGGCGACCATGACCGGCATCATGTCGGGGTTGATGCGCAGCATGGTGGGCGAGCCGACCTCATCCGGCCACTGCCCGCGCAGCAGGTCGATCTTGTTGCTCATATCGATGATGGCGGAATCCAGGTTGGCATCCTGCGAGAATTCCAGCATGATCAGCGAGAGGTTCTCCTGCGAGACGGACTGGATATTCTGGATGTCGTTGGTGGTGGCCATGGTCTGTTCGAGCGGCTCGGTGACCAGCGTCTCCACCCGCTCGGGACTGGCGCCGACGTACTGCGTCATGATGACCACGTACGGCAGTTCCATGGGCGGCAACAGGTCGGTAGACAGGTTCATAAACGACACGACGCCCAAAATCAATACCAGGATGACCGCCACCACCACGGTGTACGGCTTTTTGACGCTCATTTTTGCGAGCATGCACTTGACCCCCCATCGAGACGGACGATACCCGACCGACCAGTCGGTCGAAAACTGTGTCCATTGTAGTATGGGCGGGGCAGGGCGTCAAGACAAACGTGTGCAAAGGGGATGGCGCAGCGGCGCAACCGCTCCCGGCAGCGTGCGGCCGTGGCAAAGGGGGAACTCAGGCCTGCGGCGGCTGCGTCAGTTGCAGCACGCG